>JAICYE010000012.1 GCA_025934385.1 Acidimicrobiia bacterium
ATGAGGATCAGCACGAAGTAGCTGAGGAAGGCGATCAGGGCTCCGATGGTCAGGGAGCCGGCGGCGATGCGGTTCCCGCCGAACCAGATGACGGCCACGCTCGAGCCGTTGATGATCAGCAGCACGATCGGGAACATGAAGGCCATCAACCGGCCCGTCCGCAGCGAGACGGCGGTGAGCTCGGTGTTGGCCTCGTCGAAGCGGACCGTCTCCTCCTGCTCCCGGACGAAGGCCCGCACCACCCGGATGCCGGTGATCTGCTCCCGCATGACCCGGTTGATGGTGTCGATCTTCTCCTGCATGACCCGGAACGAGGGGATCATGCGGGAGACGACCGCCCACAGCGACAGCACGAGGACGGGCAGGGCCACGGCCAGCAGCCAGGCCAGCCCGCCGTCCTGGCGGATGGCCAGGATGATGCCCCCGATGGCGGTGACCGGGGCGGCCAGGGCGAAGGTGGTGGCCATCACCACCAGCAGCTGGACCTGCTGGACGTCGTTGGTGATCCGGGTGATGAGCGACGGCGCCCCGAAGTGGTTGATCTCCCGGGCCGAGAAGCCGGTGACCCGGTGGAAGAGGGCGTCGCGCACGTCCCGCCCGAAGCCCATGGCCACCTTGGCGGCGAGGTAGACGGCGCCGATGGCGAAGGCCAGCTGGATGGCGGTGACGACCAGCATGAGCCCCCCGAGCCGCCAGATGTAGGCGGTGTCGCCCCGCATGACCCCGTTGTCGATGACGTCGGCGTTGAGGAAGGGGAGGTAGAGGGAGGCGATGGCCTGGACGGCCTGGAGCCCGAGCAGCACCAGGAGCGGGCGGCGGTACCGCCCGAGGTGCGTCCGCAGCAGCCTGATCAGCACCTTTACCTCCTCGCCGTTGTCGCTAGTGCCTCATTGCACTGAGTGCCAGTTTAGGGTCATTCTCGGCACGGCGGCCACCGAAATAAAGCGGAGATTTCGGACGGGTGGTACCGGCGGCGCCCGGGGGATAGCGTCCGGGCCGAACCGACGACCGGGAAGAGGAGTGGCCCATGATCCGCGTCAGCGTGATGTATCCGAGGACCGAGGGCGGCAAGTTCGACATGGACTACTACGTCAACAAGCACATGCCGATGGTGGCGGACCGCTGTGGCGCCCCCATGAAGGGGATGACGGTCGCCGAGGGGATCGCCGGGGGCCAGCCGGGCGAGCCGCCCACCTACGTCTGCGTCGGCGTCCTGGCATTTGACTCGGTCGAGGCCTTCCAGGGCGCCTTCGGCCCCCACATGGCCGAGATCATGGGCGACATCCCGAACTACACCAACATCTCGCCGGTCATCCAGATCAGCGAAGTCAGGATGTAGCGGAGTCTGCCGTGGAGAGCATCGGGGCGCAGGCGACGTTCACCGATATGCAGCGGTCGACGGCCGAGGACTGGGCCGTCATCGGGTCGCGCTTCGTGGAGCACGGCCGGGGCCTGGCCGACCGGGTCCTCGACCACCTCCGCCTGCTCGACGGCGACTTCGGCGGCTTCGCCGTCGACCGCCTCACCCACTCCCTCCAGACCGCCACCCGGGCCTTCCGGGCGGGGGAGGACGAGGAGTACGTCGTCTGCGCCCTGCTCCACGACATCGGCGACACGCTCGGCTCCTACAACCACGCCGACATCGCCGCCGCCGTCCTGGCGCCCTTCGTCTCCGACGACAACCACTGGATGGTGGAGCAGCACGCCGTCTTCCAGGGCTACTACTTCTTCCACCACCTGGGGATGGACAGGAACCTCCGGGAGCAGTTCCGGGGCCACCCCTGCTTCGAGCGGACGGCGCTGTTCTGCGAGCGCTACGACGCCCCGGCCTTCGACCCGGCGGCCGAGACGCTGCCGCTCCCGTTCTTCGAGCCGATGGTGCGCCGGCTGTTCGTCGCCCCGAAGCGCACCCTCTACACCGGGATGCAGTAGCTACTCGTAGCGGAGGGCTTCCATCGGGGTGAGGGCCGCGGCCCGGCTGGCGGGGTAGAGCCCGAAGAAGACCCCGATCAGGATCGACACCCCGAACGACAGCACCACCGTCGACGGCGAGATCACCGGGTGGAGCCCGGCGCCGTGGTACTGGCCGGCGCCGATGCCGAGCCCCACCCCGAGCACCCCGCCGAGGCCGGCCAGCAGCATGGCCTCGACCAGGAACTGGGACAGGATGTCGCTCTTCTGGGCGCCGAGCGCCTTGCGGATCCCGATCTCCCTGGTCCGCTCGGTCACCGTCACCAGCATGATGTTCATCACGCCGATCCCGCCGATCAGCAGCGAGATGCCGGCCACCACCGCCAGCAGCAGCTGGAACGACTGCGCCGCCTTCTTCCCGGCCGCCAGGAGGTTGGCGGCGTTGAAGACGATGAAGTCCGGGGGCGTCCCCGGACCGAGGTGGTGGGTGCGGCGCAGCGTCCTCGTGACCTCGGTCATGGTGGCGGGGAGGGCCTGGCGGGAGATGGCCTGCACGGCGATCACGTTGTAGGAGTCGACGTTGCCGACGATGTTCTCGATGACGGTCGTGAGCGGCGCCACGATCACGTCGTCCTGGTCCTGGAAGCCGTTGGAGCCCTTCTTCTCCAGCAGGCCGATGATCCGGAACCGCACGCCGTTGAACTCCACCTGCTGGCCGACGGGGTTGAACCCCTTGCCCATCAGGTGGTCGACCACTGTCTGGCCGATCACCGCCACCTTGGCGTGGGCCTGCACGTCCTCCTGGTCGAAATTCCGGCCGCTGGCGACGGCGGAGTTGCGGACGTCGCCGAAGGCCGGCTCGGCGCCGACGAAGCTGTTGAGGGCGTAGGTCGTCCCCTCCCAGGTGACGGTGCCGGTGGTGCTGACCGTCGGCGTGACGATGTTGGCGTCGGGGACACGGACCTTGTCGGACAGGGCCTTGACGTCACCGGCGGTGAGGCGGATCCGGCGGGCGCTCGTACCCCCCCGGTCACGGCCGTGGGCGTTGCGCTCGGGGATGACGTAGATGGCGTTGGTCCCGAGGGCCTTGATCTGGTTCTGGACGCCGTCGGAGATCCCGGTGCCCACGGCGACCAGCATGATCACCGCCGACGTCCCGATGAGGATGCCGAGCATCGTGAGCGCCGACCGCAGCCGGTTGGCCAGCACGCCCCGGAGGGCGACACGGACACTGTCGAGAGTCATGGCCCCATGTCCCTCTCGTTGACCCCTTGGCGCCGGAACCGCTTCGTGGGGAACGGTTCCGGCGCTTCCGGCTGAACCGTAGCAGAAAGTTGCGTCGGCTAACTAGTGGATCTGTCGCCAAGTGTCCTCTTGCACTCAGTGACAGTTGGGCTTAGGTTCACCGGGTAGTCCCGAAGCGGGCAAGTTGGGGAGCGGGGGCGACGCAACCCCCCTGCAGTCGACGCGTCGCCAGCCTTCTTCCGTACGGCGCACCGCCGGAGATGGAGGCGATCCTATGGGCCTTATCCCGAACCGCGGGCTGACGATCGGAATACTGGCGGTGACGCTGCTGGGAACATCAGCGCTCGGAGTTTCGCCGCCGGCCTCGGGGTCGGCCCCCCCGGGGTCGGCGGCGCCCCCGACCCCGCCGTCCGCCGTGACGGCGTTGCTCTCCGTGGCGTCGGACGGTGCGCGAGGCAACGCCGACAGCTTCGCCCCCAACCTGTCGGCCGACGGGTCGACGGTGGCCTTCGCCTCGCTGGCCACGAATTTCAGCGCTCCGGAAGCGGTGCAGGTGGTCAACGTCTTCGTCCGCGACCAGCGGACGGGGAGGACGGAGCGCATCAGTGACGGGCTCGGGGGCAGCGACGCCGACGGTGACAGCAAGAGCCCGTCCGTCTCGACCGACGGCTCGGTGGTGGCCTTCGAGTCCAGCGCCTCCAACCTGGTGCCGGGCGACACCAACGGCGTTTCCGACGTCTTCGTCCGGGACCGGCCGTCGGGCCGCACGACGGTGGTCAGCGTCGACGCCGCCGGCGCCTTCGGCAACGAGGGCAGTTTCACGCCGTCGATCTCGGCCGACGGCCGGTACGTGGCCTTCGCCTCCGACGCCACGGCCCTGGTGGCCGGGGACCACAACCGGGCGGAGGACGTCTTCGTCCACGACCGGCGGACGGGCAAGACCGTCAAGGTCAGCGTGGCCTCCGACGGCCGGCCGGGCAACGGCAACAGCTACAGCCCGGCGATCTCGGCCGACGGGCGGTTCGTGGCCTTCGCCTCCGAGGCCACCAACCTGGTGCGGGGCGACACCAACGGCGACACCGACATCTTCGTCCACGACCTCGCCGCCGGCCGCACCGTCCGGGTGAGCGTGGCGTCGAACGGCGCCCAGGCCGAGGGCGACGCCTTCACGCCGTCGATCTCGGGGGACGGGCGCTTCGTGGCCTTCGCCACCGATGCCGGCAACCTCCGGTCCGGCGACGGCAACAAGGCCTCCGACGTCTTCGTCCACGACGGCGAGACGGACCGCACCGTCCTCGTCAGCGCTCCGGCCGGCGGCCAGGCGTCCGACCGGGGGAGCTTCGAGCCGTCGCTGTCGGTCGACGGCCGGTCGGTGGCCTTCGTCACCGACGGAGCGCTGCTGGCCGACGACACCAACAACACCGAGGACGTCTACGTGGCCGAGGTTTCGGGCGGCGCCCTCCGCCGGGTGAGCCTGGCCTCCGACGGCAGCGGCGGCAACGGCCCGAGCCTCGGGCCGTCGGTCAACGGGAACGGCACGGTGGTGGCGTTCGAGTCGCTGGCCACCAACCTGGTGGTGGCCGACTCCAACGGCGCCGACGACGTGTTCTGGCGCCGATGAGTTCCGGCCGGCGGCGGCGTCCTACTAGGGGGCGTACCGATGGCGGCCAGGTCGATCTTCTTCATGCCGAACAGCGCCGACATGGCCCGCTGCGCCCGGGCCGGATCACCGGTGGTGCTGAGCGCCCCGGGCGCGCCGGAAGCGGCGGGGCCGCCACCCCACCGCCATCCGTCGCCCGCCGGGTTGGTCAGTAGCAGTACCCGGTGCGGTAGTCGTAGCTGTCGCAGTACGGCGAGCCGTAGTAGGAGCCGTAGCGGTTGTAGTAGTCGTCGCAGTCGGCGTTGTGGTGGTAGTAGCCGTCACGGCGGCCGTCGCGGCCGTAGTAGTAGCCGTCGCGGTAGCCGTTGCAGCCGGAGCCGTAGTAGCGGTAGTAGTCGTCGTCGTAGCCGTGGTGGCTGCGATAGTCGTCACGGTCGTGGCCGCGGTCGTGGTGTTCGGAGCGGTGGCTGTCACGATCGTGGCCGCCGTGGCGACCGTCGGCGAAGGCGGCGTGAGGAGCAGCGAAGAGCAGGGCACCGCCCAGCAATGCCGCTGTGAGTGTGCGCTTGAGCATGGTCCATCCTTTCCTGGGAGCGGGAACGGCGTGGACGAACTCGTCGCGTCTCCCCCAGCAAGGAACCGGATGCTCTCCGTTGGCCCTGTGAGACGGAGGACGTTTCCGTCAACCGGCGCTTACCCTAGTGCAATCCTGGCACTCAGTGCAAATAGCTCGTAAGTGACATTTCAGGACGCTTCGGACAGCCGGCCGGCCAGCGCCGCGATGGGGGCCGGACGACGTGCCATCATTCGGCCGTGATCCGGGTGTTTGTCATCGAGGACACGGCCGAGATGCGGCAGCTGCTCGAGCAGATCCTGTCGCTCGACGAATTCGAGGTCGTGGGTTCGGCGGCCAACGGCGCATCGGCGCTGCCCCTGATGGAGGAGGCCGATCCCGACGTCATCGTCCTCGACTACAACATGCCGGGGCTCGACGGGCTCATGACCGCCCGGCTCATCAAGGAGGAGCGGCCCGACCAGGCCATCATCCTCTACACCGCCTACCTCGACGCCGAGCTCGAGCGGAAGGCGACCCGGGCCGGCATCGCCCTCTGCGTCGAGAAGGCCGAGGGCATCCTGACGCTGGAGGCCGACATCCGCCGGCTGGCCGGCGACGGGCCCGGGTCGGAGCCGGGGGACCGGCCGGAATGACCTGAGAGGTCATGCCGCTCCGCCGGTCCGGCAGGAGAATCCCCGCTCGCTTGCCTTAGGCAAAAGCCAATTCGTTGGATTCGGCGTACCTAATTATGGGCCACAGGCTTTCCTACCTCGTGAGCGCCGGCCGAAGAGGAGTTCGCCATGTCCCCGCGCCTCCGCTGCTCGGCGGAGCGCCGCCCCGACTTCATCCGGGGCTCATCGACCCCACGGTATGAATCGCCTATCGCGTTCGACGGCGAGGTCGCCATGGGAAAGCTCAAAAAATCTGTGGTCCGGGTACGGTGCCCGCACTGCCAGGCCGTGGTCGTGCTCGGCCCCTCGGTCGTCCGTCTCGGCGGACGGGTGGCGCTGGTCTGCCCCGAATGTCACGAGGTCACGGTCGCCTGACCGGCTGATCCCGGCCCGGCCGGCGACCCGGCTCAGGCCGGCAGCATCGCCGCCAGCGAGCGGTGGAAGTGGGCCAGCGCCGGTTCGTTGCGGCCGAAGATCAGTTCGTCGGCGGCGCCGGCGGCCAGGTCGGCCTGGATCCGCTGGCACTGCGGGAAGTCCTCCTCGGTGGTGACCTGCAGGACGACGTCGAGGTTCTTCCGCCAGCGGCGCTGCGACCGCTCGTCGTCGGGGGGCGTAGCGGCGTAGAGCCCGGTGTGGACGAGGCAGCGGTCGACGTCGAGCGGAAACACCCGCCACAGCTCGAAGTGGTCGAGCTGGTGCACCAGCAGGGCGTTGGGCGCGAAGACGTAGTGGATCGTGGCGTGGGGGAGCATCGACCAGCTCTCCTCCGGGGTGCCGAGGAGGTCGAGGATCGAGCGGCGCACGCCGATGTAGCGGCAATGCGGGCCGTAGGCGTCGAACAGCCCGCCGGTCGAGAAGTACTGCGGGGCGATGCTCTGCTTGTGGAGCGAGAAGATGTGGTACGCCTCGAGGAACGTGTCGACGACGAACTTCCAGTTGCAGGGCTGGACGTGGGCGCGGGTCTCGACGTGGTGGTACGAGGCGAGCTCGTAGGCGTCGAGTTCGGGGCCGAGGCCGCAGAGCAGGGCGTCGAGGTCGATCGGTTCACCGTTGCCGGCGGCACCGGCGGCACCGGCGTTGGCGGCGGCCGGGGGCGCCGGGAGCCGGACGAAGATGAGGCCGTGGCCCTCGGCCACCGGCAGGGGGCGCAGCCCGAGGTCGGCGCAATCGAGACCGCTGAACCCGTCGCCGGCGCCGGGCTGGGCGGTGAGGCGGCCGGCCAGGTCGTAGCTCCAGGAGTGGTAGGGGCAGACCAGGCAGCGGCGGGCCCGGCCCCGGCCCTCGACGATCCGGGCTCCCCGGTGGCGGCAGGTGTTGACCATCGCCCGGGCGACGCCGTCCTCACCCCGGACGACGACGACCGGCGCGCCGGCGTCGGTCAGCGTGACATGGTCGCCCGCCTCGGGGATGTCGGCCGACAGGCCGGCCAGCAGGGGAGTGCCGCCGAACAGCGCCGCTCGCTCCCGCACCAGATGGGCCGGCGACGTGTAGTCGGACGCCGGCTGGCGGTAGACGGCGGGGGCCAGCTCGTCGGCCCTCGTCCCGTGCAGGGCGAAGAAGCGCCGCACGAGGCCGATGTCGTCGTTGCGGTCCATGCTCGCTTGTTCTGGGGTCTCAGCGGACGGCGGCGCTCACCGGCCGCCCGACCGACGCGGCGAGCGGCGCGCCGATCGGCGGGCCGGTGTCGATGCCGTGCAGCGCCGGCAGGACCGCGTCGGCGAACAGGCCGATGTTGGCCCTGGCCGTGTCGTCGGGCATGCCGCCGTAGTTGAACACGCCGATGACGCCGGCGCCGTCGATGCGGCGGACGTTCTCCCGGATCTGCTCCGTGACCGACGCCGGCGTCCCCCAGATCTGCAGGTCGGCCAGGAAGCGGCTGAAGGTCTCGGGGCCGTGCTTGGCGATGCGCTCGGCCAGCTTGCCGTAGTACTCGTAGCCGGGAATGTCGGCCAGGGCGGTGTTGGCGAACTCGTAGTGGACGAGCGTGGAGGCGCAGTAGCCCAGGACCCAGCGCTCGAACATCTCGTCGGCCGCCGCCTGGCTCTCGTGGACGGCGACCCACGTCGCCAGCAACGGCTTGGGTGCTTCTTCTCCGTTGATCTCCCGGTACAGCTCCCGGTAGGCGGCGACGTCGGCCTCGATGGTCTCCCAGGGCTTCTGGGCGATGATCATCATGCTGACGCCGAGTTCGGCCAGGATGCGCGATGTCTCCGGCGAGATGGCCGAGGCGTAGACCCGGCCCCGGAACGAGATGAGCGGCGCCGGCCGGATCGCCACCCGGGGCTGGTGGTAGAGCTCGCCGTCGTGGGCCATCTCGCCCGTCTCCAGGGCCCCGAGGATGGCGTGGGCGTACTCGGTGAAGCGTTGGCGGGACTCGCTCATCTCCCGCCGGAACCCGTCGAACTCCACCCGGCCGAGGCCCCGCCCGATGCCGAGCAGCACCCGCCCGCCCGACATGTGGTCGAGGACGCTGACCTCTTCGGCCAGGCGCACCGGGTCGTGCCAGGGGAGCACCATGACCATCGAGCCGAGCAGCACCCGCTGCGTGCGGGCGGCCACCCAGGTCAGGAGCTGGGCCACGTTGGGACACATGTGGTAGTCGGTGAAGTGGTGCTCGGCCGACCAGACGGAGTCGAACCCCATCGCCTCCGCCCCTCCGGCCAGCTCCAGCCCCAGGCGCCAGACATCGGCGTCGGAGCGGGCGTGACCCGGATTCTGGAAGAACGTTCCCATGCCGACGTGCACGTGCCGCCCCCTCGCTGCTCGGAGCCCGGCCGGATGCCGGTTGACTACTTTTTAACACGAATTAAAATACCCTGGCAATGGTGCGGAGCGAGGCCCGGACGAGGAAGTCGGAGGAGACGAGGGAGCGGCTGCTCGACGCCGCCGCCAAGGTATTCCGCGACCGGGGCTACGCCGGCGCCCGCCTGGCCGACATCGCCGAGGCGGCCGGGATGCACACACCCGGTGTCTACTACTACTTCCCGTCCAAGGAGGACCTCGTCGAGGAGGTGCTGCGGGTCGGGGTGGCCCGGGCCCGCCGCTTCGTGCAGGACCGGGTGGCGGCGCTGCCCCGGGAGGCTTCGGCGCTCGACCGCCTGCGGGCGGCCATCGAGGGCCACGTGTTGATGGTGCTGGAGATCGGCGACTACACATCGGCCAACATCCGGATCTTCGGGCAGGTGCCCGACGACGTCCGGGCCCGGCACCTTACCGATCAGCGGGCCTACGGCACCGTGTGGCGGGCGCTGCTGGAGGACGCCCGGGCGGCCGGGGAGCTGCGCCCGGACGCCGACCTCAGCGTGATCCGCATGCTGCTGCTCGGTGCCCTCAACTGGACGGCGGAGTGGTTCCGGCCCGGCCGCCAGACCGCCACCGAGGTGGCCCGGGAGGCGACGGCGATGATCTGCGACGGGATCGGGGCTACGAAAGGGGCGCCGGCGGCGTCCGCTCCACCATCCAGGTGATGGCGTAGCTCATCACGGCGACGCCGTCCTGGTTGCGGACGGTGCGGCGGGCCCGGACGATCCCCCGGTCGGGCCGGGAGGCGGACGGGCGCAGCTCGGTGACCTCGGTCGTCTGCTGCAGCCGGTCGCCCGGCCGGACGGGCTGGAGCATCCGGATCTCGTCGATCCCGAGCCCGGCCACCGCCGCCGTGGCCGGCGCCTCCCGGGCCCCGAGCCGGACCGACATCGCCAGCGTGTGGATGCCCGAGGCCACGAGCCCGCCGAAATGGCTGGCCGCCCCCGCCTCGTCGTCGAGGTGGAACGGCTGGGGATCGAAGCGCCCGGCGATCTCGACGATCTCGTCCCGGGTGACGTCGTAGGGCTCGTCGGTCGAGAGCACGGTCCCGACCCGGAGGTCGTCGAAGCGCAGCGGCGCGGTCGGGGCGTTCACGGGGCCACATCATGCTCGCCCCCGGCCGAGTTGCGGGATCCGAGCCGGGCGGAGAAGGCTCGGCCCGTCTTGGGGAGGAGCGGTGCGATGGGCAGGGGAGACCAGGGGAGCCGGGACCGGCTCATCGTCGCCCGCACGCTGTGGGCGGCGGCGGCGGCCGAGCGTGGATCGCCGTCGTCGGACGACGCCCTTCCGGACGATGCCGCCCTCGACGAGGCGGCGGCGTTCCTCGTCGCCCGCACCGGCCGCCGCTCGCCGCCGCACCCGGCGGCACCGGCGATCGGGGCGGTGGCGGCCAAGGTGTTCCCGGTCACCGACGCCGACACGGCGGCGGCGATGGGTCACCCCGACGCCGGTATGCAGGTGCTCGGCACACCCCGGCTCGGGCGGGGGTTCGAGGTGGCCACCTCGCCGCTCATGCCGGCGCCGGGAACCGGCCTGCGCCACGTGGGCGTCGGCCTCGTCGTCCACCACCTCGGTCGGGCCGACGTCGGCGAGGACGTGACCGTCGAGGCCCGGGTGCTCGACGTGTCCGGACGGGCGGTGGTGTTCAGCCTGACCGCCACGGCGGGTGAACGTCCTGTGGCCCGGGGGGTCCACCACCGCCGGATCCTCGAAGCTGACCCCGGGGCCTGAGTCCCACACTGCGAGCGAGACGTGCTCGCTGATCATCTCCCGATACGGCGCGGGCGATCGGGTCACGAGTTCGACGTCGACGTCCCACTCGGCAATGTCGCACAGCCGGTCGCAACCTGCGTTCCTGTGCAACGGACGTCTGTTGCGGAGGATCGCCGGTTTCGCGTGGGGCTCGACCATGGGGTGCCACCGGTCGCGCTGAAGGGGATGTTGACGGCCGTCAATGCCGGTCGAGCGCGAGAGGTCGGGCCACCTGGTGGCCCAGGGGAACCCGGCGAAGGGGCGCGAACCGGACGACAGATGAGGCAAGGCTCCGTAGGATTGGCCGACCAAGCATGTCGGCGCGGTTCTGTCGCGACGAGGGAGGACGAGATGGATTCGGGAGCGCAGCAGGAAGTCCCGGCGCCGGCGGCGATGATGGGCCTCATCACCGGCTACTGGGTCAGCCAGGCGGTCGGGGTGGTCGCCCGCCTCGGAGTCGCCGACGAACTCGCGGCTGGCTCCCGCGACGGTAACGACCTCGCCCGGGCGGTCGGGGCGGATCCCCAGGCGCTCTACCGGCTGCTGCGCCTGCTCACCAGCCTCGGCGTGTTCACCGAGACGCCGCCCGGCTCGTTCTCCTTGACGCCGCTCGGCGACACGCTGCGCACCGACTCGCCCGGCTCAGTGCGCAACTTCGCCATTACCGAGACCGCGCCGGGCCACTGGCTGCCGTGGGGGCGGCTGCACGAGAGCGTCCGCACCGGCCAGCCGATGGCCCGGGAGGCGCTCGGGATGGATCTCTTCGAGTGGTACTCGAAGAACCCGGACGAGGCGGGCTACTTCAGTGCGGCGATGGGCAACCTGGCTGCGCTGGCTGCCAGCGAGCTCGTCCGCGTCTGCGACTTCTCGGGCGTGCGGACGGTCGCGGACGTCGGCGGCGCGCACGGCGTCCTGCTGGCCGCGGTCCTTCGGGCCAATCCGGCAGCGCGCGGGATCCTGTTCGACCTGCCCCATGTCGTTGCGACCGCCGGTGATGCCGTCGCCGCCGCTGGGCTCTCCGAACGCTGCGAGCTGATGAGCGGAGATTTCTTCGAGGCGGTCCCCGAAGGCGCCGACGTGCACCTCTTGAAGCAGATCGTGCACGACTGGAACGATGAACGAGCGACGCGGCTGCTGGAGAACTGCCACCGTGCGCTCCCCCCGGCCGGCAAGGTGGTCCTCGTCGAGATGGTCATCCCCTCGGACAACCGGCCAAGCCCCGCCCAGGCGATGGACCTCAACATGCTTGTCGTCCTCGGCGGCCAGGAGCGCACCGAGGAGCAGTTCGAGCGTCTGCTCGGAGCGGCAGGCTTCCGGCTGGAGCGCGTCATCCCGACGCACTCCCCGTTCAGCGTGATCGAGGCGACCCGGATCTGAGACACCCTGGAAGAGGGGACCATGACAGAGGGGCCGGCCACCGTGTCGACTGTCGGCGGGCCGGTCGATGCCGGGCGGCTCGGCACGACGCTCATGCACGAGCACGTCTTCGTCCTCAACGCCGAGATGCAGCAGAACCGGACGGACTGGGACGAGGAGGAGCGCGTCGCCGACGCCGTGGCCCGGCTGAACGAGGCGGCCGCCCTCGGTGTGGAGACGATCGTCGACGTGACGGTGATCGGCCTGGGGCGTTACGTCCCCCGCCTGCAGCGGATCGCCGCCGCCACGGCGGTGAACATCGTGGTGGCCACCGGTGTCTACACCTACGGCGACGTCCCGTTCTGGTTCTACGCCCGCCGTCCGGCCCGGGGGCGGCCGGAGAGCGATCCGATGGTCGACTTCTTCGTCGGCGACATCACCGACGGGATCGCCGGCACCGGCGTGCGGGCCGGCATCCTCAAGTGCGTCACCGCCGAGCGGGGGCTCACCCCCGACATCGAGCGGATCCTCCGGGCGGTGGCCCACGCCCACCGGCAGACCGGCGTGCCGATCACCACCCACTCCGTGGCCGCCCTCCACAACGGGCTCGACCAGCAGCGGGTGTTCGCCGAGGAGGGCGTCGACCTCACCCGGGTGGTCATCGGCCACAGCGGCGACACCACGGACCTCGACTACCTCCGCCGGCTGATGGACACCGGCAGCACCATCGGCATGGACCGCTTCGGCCTCGACACGCTCCTGCCGTTCGAGGACCGGGTGACGACGGTCGCCGCCCTCTGCCGGGACGGCTACGCCGATCGGATGGTCCTGTCCCACGATGCGTCGTGCTGGCTCGACTGGTTCGACCCCGACCGGGGCGAGCAGCTGCGGGCGGCGCTGCCCCGCTGGCACTACCGCCACATCCACGAGGACGTGCTCCCGGCCCTGGAGAAGCGCGGCGTCGGCCCCGACGAGATCCGGACGATGCTGGTCGACAACCCCCGCCGCCTGCTCGTGCCCGTCCCGCCCTACTAGGAGCCCCAGCCTTCTCTGGTCACGAACCTGCTCCATGGGCAGGTTCGTGACCAGAGAAGCGTCGAGGCGCCCATCAGTCCGACGACGGGAGCGGCTTCGCCTCCTTCAGGGTCAACGGCGTGTCGCCGACGGAGAGCGAACCCGAACCGGCCTTCGTGCAGAGGATCTCGACCGAACCGTCGGCGTCGACGTAGCGCTTTCCGAGGACGCTCCCGCCGCCGGACCCGCCGGCGGGAGTCGTCACGCCGGCGGTCGGTGAGGCGTCGAGGCCGGCCATCGGCTCGCCCCCGCAGCGCAGGTCGACGTCGCCGTCGCCGGCCCGGACGACGATCACCTCGGTCGAGCATGTCGCGCTCCGCAACCGGGCGCCCGCCTTCAACTCCATCTGCTGACCCTCCGGCCGGCCGCCCGGCGGCCGTTGACAGCCGCCCAACCCGTCCCTACGATGCAGCCGGCATCCAGGATCCAGGATAGCAGGGGCCATCGGGGGAGGGCGCCGCGTGAGGGTTCTCATCGACGACCGGCGGTGCCAGGGTCACGGGCGCTGCTGGTCGACCGAGCGCCGGCTGTTCGAACCGAAGGACGACCTGGGCCACTCGGCCGTCATCGGCGGCGAGGTCCAGCCGGATGATGCGGAGCTGATCACCTCGGCCAAGCGGGCGGCGGAGGCCTGCCCCGAGCGGGCCATCACCGTCGAGACGGACTGACCAAGGAGAGCCTGCATGGCCGACCACGTCGTCGAGAAGTACAGCGAGTACGACCACCACTCCCTGGACATCACCGTGGACAACGTGCACGGGACCTGGGACGCGCTCCGGGCGCAGTGCCCGATCGGGAAGAGTGACGCTCACGGCGGTATGTGGGTCGTCACGGGCTTCCCGGAAGCCAACCAGATCTTCCACGACGCCGAGACCTTCTCGTCCGCCGGCCTGCTCATCCCGCCGTTCCCGCAAGCCATGAAGATGGTTCCGGTCCAGGTCGACCCGCCCGACCACTTCAAGTACCGCACGCTGGTGGCGACGCCGTTCTCCCCCCGCCACGCCGAGAAGATGGTCGAGCCGCTGCGGGTCATCGTCAACAAGCTGATCGACGGGTTCATCGAAGACG
>JAICYE010000121.1 GCA_025934385.1 Acidimicrobiia bacterium
AGACGTAGGCCAGGGCGGCGGTCGCGATGCCGACATTGAGAACGGCCTGGGCGCAGCGCCGAGCAGCCCGAGCGTGGCCAGCACCGGCCAGACGACGACGCCGACGATGGCCAGCGGAGCCGCGACCTTCAGCCAGGCCGGGCGGGGGACGGGTGTGGCCGGCATCAGCGGCGGCGCGCCCGCCTCCGCCGGGCCGGCCTCAGGCCTGCGACCAGGCGTGCAGGACGAGGATGGCCATGATGATCGAGGCGATGACGACGACGGCCAGCATCACCATGAACCAGTCCATCCGCTGGACGAGCGGCGTCTCCTCGACGATCGCCTCCGGTCGCCAGCCGCAGAGCGGGCAGGCACCGTCGGTGTAGCGGGGCGAGAACGTCCAGTCGTCGAACTCGCAGTGGACGCGGACGCCGTCGCCCGTCCCGAAGATGCGGTCCTTGAACGTCGCGGTCATGCTGCCGCCTTCCGCCACAGGTACAGGCTGGCCACGGTGCCGATCACCAGCGACTGCCACAGCAGGTAGAGCAGCAGCAGCTTCGTGGGCTTCTCCGGCCGCAGCATCCGGCGGACGGCCGCCGGAGCGGCCAGCTGGCTGGACCCGCCGGCCGAGGACGCGGCCGGCCTCGACGTGCCGCCCGTCCCGAGCGCCGCACCCGACGAGCCGGACGAGCCCGCCGAACCGTACGACGTGGGGGACCCGAACCCGGCCGAGCCGAGATCCGAGGCGGCGGACGGGCTGCCCGGGGGGGCCTCCCCGTAGGCGGTGGATGCCTCCGGTGCGCCGGTGGTCCCGGCGTCGGACGCCGCCGGCGTCGTGGCCGGCACCGAGCCGGTGTCGCCGCCGCTGCCGAGGTCGCCGCCCAGCCCGTCGTCGAGTTGGCCGCCCTCGCCGGGTACGGCCAGCGAATCGGCGAAGACCTCGCCGACGGCCATGGCCGTGAACTGGGCCGGGACGCCGGCCGCCGGGGACTTCGGCGCCAGCCGGACGAGGACGCCGACCGCGTCGAGCGTCAGCTGGTGGTCGGTCACCTGCTGCGACGGCCCCAGCGAGCGGATCTCGATGCCGGCCTGCCCGAGGGCCTGGTTGAGCGCTGCGCTGGCCTGGGCCCCCGCCGCGCCGATGCCGGGGACGGCCTGGCCCTTGACCGACACGCCGTCGGCGCCGATCGTCACCGGGGTGCCGCCCACCAGGGCCGAACCGACCTCCACGGCCACGGTCTTCTTCGGCGTGCCGTCGTTGGTCACGTTGACGTGGACGCTGACGTCACGCAGAACAACAGCCCCGCCCCCGAGGACGACGCGGCCGACGGCGCTCATGCCGTCGAGCACCAGCGTCGACCCGTCGAGGCGGCTCTCGCTGCGGGCGGTATCGCCGGCGACGCCGTCGGGCGTGTCGGCCGCCGGCATCGGGTAACGCCCGGCGTCGTCGGCCGTCAGGTACCGGACCCGCCAGGCCGACAGCGCCCCTCGCAGCACCGCCGCCCGTTCGGCGTCGAGCCCGGGAAACGCAGACGGAGCAACAGAAGGAGACGCCGACGAAGCAGCTGGGGGAGCGTCCGCCGGCCCGTCCCCGGGCAGAACGCTGTCGCCCTTCGGCGGCGCCGGCGCGCCGCCCCCGCCCGGCGGGCCCGGTGCACCGCCGCCGGCGGCGGCGCCGCCCGCCTGGCCCGTCGCCACCGCCTTGCTGTCGGACGCCACCGACGACGAGAACGGCCCGGGCTCGGACCCGACGGTCACCGGCTTGTCGCACTGCGGCGGGCAGCGGACGTCGGCGTACTGCGGCTGGTTCTGGTGACCGGCGCCGGCGGCCGTCTGCCCCAACGGCCCGGTGTCGAGCGGGCTGGAGAACGCTTCGGCGTTGGGCGAGCTGTCGAGGTGGACGGTGGCCAGCGGGAAGTGGTTGTCGACGGCCCCGGTGTTGAAGTTGGGGAAGGCGCTGGAGCCGGCCTGGACGTGCACCGCCGTCGAGCTCACCGTGCCGTTGTAGTTGCCGAGCGGCGAGTCGGCGCGGCTCCGGCCGGCCGCCACCAGCAGGAACGTGGGCGCCACCAGCAGGGTGGCCACGCCGGCCTGCACCGCCCGTCGCCGACCCGACCCCGAGAGCCTCATGGCGATCCGCCCTCCCGCTTGCGCCGCTGCGTGTCCTCCAGAGCCTGCCGGATGAACTCGTCGACGTCGAGGCCGTCGCGCTCCGCCCGCTCCTCCAGCCCCCGCAGGAGCGCCGGCGGCAGCGACACGTTGACGTCGGTCATGCGGTCCCGGTGGCGGACGTCGGGCTCCTGCCGAGCGCCGGCCCGACCGACCGCGGTGCCGACCGGCTCCGGCGTCGAGCCCGGGGTCCGGGGTGTCCCCGGATCCCCAGAGCCGAGGTAGGAGCTGCGGACGAACTCCTCGTCGGCGGCCAGCGCCGCCGCCGTCCCCGAGTAGCCGATCTCGCCCTTCTCCACGACGTAGGCCCGGTCGGCCACGGCCAGCGCCCGGGTCACGAACTGCTCCACCAGGATCAGCGCGGTGCCGTTGTCGCTGAAGGCGGACACGATCTCGAACAGCCGGTCGACGATGGCCGGTGCCAGGCCCTGCGACATCTCGTCGACCATCAGCAGCCGGGGCCGCCAGATCAGCGCCCGGGCCAGCGCCAGCATCTGCTGCTCGCCGCCCGACAGCGTGCCGGCCGCCTGCCCCCGCCGCCGCTCCAGCGACGGGAAGGTGGCGAGGGCCTCCTCCACCCGCCGGCCGGCCTCGGGCCCGTCCAGCTTGGCCAGCGCCGCCGCCAGCCGGAGCGACTCGTCGACCCGGAGGTTGGGGAAGATGCCGCGGCCCTCGGGCACGTGCAGCAACCCCTTGCGGGTGATGCGCTCGGCATGTTTGCCGGTGATGTCCTCGCCGCCGAAGCGGACGGTGCCGGCCATCACCGGGATCTTCCCCGAGATGGCCCGCAGCGTCGTCGTCTTGCCGGCGCCGTTCAGCCCGAGGAGGGCGACGATTTCGCCCTCCTCCACCGTGAGGTCGATGCCGAAGATGACCGGCAGCCGGCCGTAGCCGGCCCGCAGCCCCGAGACCTCCAGCAAGGGAGCCATGCTCAACTCACCGCCTCGCCCAGGTACGCCCGGATCACCGTCTCGTTCTGGCGGATCTCGGCCGGCGGCCCCTCGGTCAGCATCTTGCCGAAGTCGAGGACGTAGATGTGGTCGCAGACCCGCATCACCAGCGCCATGTCGTGGTCCACCAGCAGCATCGTCACGTTGAAGCGGTCCCGCACCCGCAGCAGCAGCTCGGCCAGCTCGGCCGTCTCCCGGGTGTCGAGGCCGGCGGCCGGCTCGTCGAGCAGCAGCAGCCTCGGCCGGCCGACCAGCGCCCGGCCGAGGTCGAGGCGGCGCTGCAGGCCGACCGGCAGGTCACAGGCTCGCGTGTCGGCCCGGTCCGACAGGTGCAGGAAGTGCAGCAGCGCCCGGCCCCGCTCCTCGGCCCGGTGCTCCTCGAAGCGGGCCAGCGGCGTGCGGAAGGCGTCGGCCAGCATCCCCCGCGCCGAGTGGGCGTCGACGGCCACCATCAGGTTCTCCAGCGCCGTGAGGCCCGAGAACAGCTGCAGGTTCTGGAAGGTGCGGGCCATCCCCAGCCGGGAGCGGCGGTGGGGCGGCAGCCCCCCCACCTCCGCGCCGTCGAAGGTCACCAGCCCGGTGTCGGGCCGGAGCACTCCGGTCACGCAGTTGAAGAAGGTCGTCTTGCCGGCGCCGTTGGGCCCGATCAGGCCGACGATCTCGCCGGCGTTGACCCGCAGCGAGGCGTCGTCGAGGGCCGTCACCCCGCCGAAGCGGACGGTGACGTGCTCGGCCTCGAGCAGCGTGGCGGTGAAGCGGGGGGTCACGACCGCACCCCCGTCCGGACGGGCTCTTCGTCCCGCACGTCGACCTCGGTGGCCGGAACCGGCGTCCGCCGGGCGGCCCGGTGCCGGAGCAGGTGCGCCAGCTTGTGCTGGAAGTCGGTCACCACCCCGTCGGGCGTCACGATGAGCTGGACGATGAGCAGCGCACCGGTGATGAGGTTGAACCACTGCGACGACACGCCGAGGTGGCGGAGGATCTCCGGCCCGAAGACCAGGAACAGCCCGCCGGCCGCGGCCGAGGCGACGGAGTTCACGCCCATGACCGTGGCCACGGCCGCCACGCCGAGCGAGTGGACGAGGTCGTAGCCCCCGGTCGACACCGACCCGATCGACACGGCCAGCAGCGCTCCGGCCAGGCCGGCCAGGGCAGCCGAGGTGGCGAAGGCGGCCAGCTTCCAGGCGGTGAGGTTGATGCCCAGCGTGGAGGCGGCGACCTCGGCGTCGCGGATGGCCCGCAGCACCCGGCCGGTCTTGCCCCGCCGGAAGTTCCACACCCCGAGCGAGCAGAGCGAGAATGTGCCGAGCACGAACAGGTAGAAGCGGTACGACGTGTCGAGGTGGAGGCCGAGGAACGACGGCCGGCCCAGCACAAACGACGACAGCCCGCCGGAGAAGGCGTTCCACGTGCCAGGGGCCAGGATGAAGCGGTCGAAGAACAGCGCCACCGCCACGGTGAGAATCGTCAGGAACAACCCCGACAACCGCAGGGCGGGGATGGCGACCAGTGCCCCGACCACCGCCGCCCCGAACACGCCGAGCGGCATGGCCAGCCAGAAGCTCCAGTGGTGGGCGGCCACCAGCGAGCCGACGGTGAAGGCGCCGACGGCGGCGAAGCTGTACTGGCAGAACGAGATCTGGCCCACGAAGCCGGTGAGGAGCACCAGCGACAGGACGATGAGGCCGAAGATCAGCCCGTCGGTGGCCAGGGAGCGGGAGTAGTCCGACAGCACGGCCGGCCAGACGACGGCGATGACCGCCACCACCAGCAGCGCGATGCGGCGGGCCCCGGCGCTCATACGACCCGCACCTTCCGCCCGCCGGGCCGGAACAACACGCCGAGCGTCAGCAGCACCAGGGCGAACGTCACCGCGTCGGCCGTCCCCGACAGCGAGGAGAACATCCGGGGATACGTCTGGGCCAGCCCGAGCAGGAACCCGCCGACCACCGTCATCGGCAGGCTGGAGAGGCGCCCGATCAGGGCGGCGGTGAAGGCGTAGATGACCACCACCGTGAGCGAGAACGTGTCGAAGGCGATGAGCGGCGTGATCAGCACCCCGGCCACGGCGGCCATGGCCGAGCCGACCATCCACGACGCCGCCGTCACCCGGTTGACGCTGATGCCCCACAGCCGGGCGGTGTCGGGGTTGTCGGCCACCGCCCGCATGGCGTTGCCCAGCGTGGTGTAGCGGAGCAGGGCGGCCACGGCCAGGGCGAAGATCAGCGCCACGATCACCGTCGTCAGCTGGTCGTAGCCGACGGTGACGTTGGCCGCCGGGAGGTGGAAGCCGTCGCGGCTCACCAGCCGGACGGGCTGGTGGTAGGCGGTGGCGCCCCAGATGAGCCCGGCCGCCGTCTGCAGCACCAGCAGCCACCCGATGGTGACCACCACCTTGACCAGCGCCGGCCGGCCGTGCAGCGGCCGGATCGTCAGGTATTCGATGGCGAAGCCCAGCGCCGCGCCGACGACGATGGCCACCAGCGCCCCGACCCAGCCCGGAGCGCCCTTCACCGTCGACACCTCGTAGGCGGTGAAGGTGGCGAACATGGCCACGGCGCCGTGGGCGAAGTTCAGCACCCCCGACACCCGGTAGATCAGCACCAGCCCGACGGCGGCCAGGGCGTAGACGCCGCCGAGCACGATGCCGATGACGGTGTAGCCCGGGAACAGGTGGGAGTTGTAGCCCAGAAGCGCGTAGCCGCCCATCAGAAGCACTTGTTGCCGTAGGTCTTCCAGGCGCCCTTGTTGTTGTGGATCCAGTTGAAGCACCGGTTGGGTTCATGGTTCCCCGGTGCGTAGCTGATGCTCGGGATCAGCCCCGGTTTGAAGTCCTTCAGGGTGTTGAGGGCCGCCACCACCGATTGGCGGGTGACGGCGCCGGGGATGCGTTTCAGCGCTTCGACGAAGACCTTGGCCGCCACCCACTGGGCCTCGGTGTAGACGTCGAGTGACTTGGCCTGGTTGGGGAAGTAGCGCTGCACGGCCCCGAAGTACTCGGCCACGTCGGGGTCGTTGGCCGAGGCGGGGTCGAACGCCTCCTTGAAGGGGATCAGCGACTCGGCGCCGTCGATGAAGCTGCCGTAGGCGTCGTTGGCCGACTTCTTGTCGAGCCCGAAGCCGAGCGTGGGCACCTTGAAGTTCTGCCGCTCCATGGCCTGGAACATCCGGGCGTAGGAGAAGGGGTCGAGCCCGGCCAGGATCGACTTGGCCCCGGCCGCCCGCAGCTTGACGATGATGTCGCTGTAGTCGGCCTTGGTGATGTCGACCTGCTCGACGTCGACCGGCTTGATGCCCTCCTGCTGCAGGGCCTTGAGCATGGCGTCCTTCAGCGGGGCGATGAAGTTGACGTTGACGATGATCACGCCCGGCGCCTGGAGGTTCAGGTCCTTGGCGTGGTGGCCCATGGCCGTGCCGTGCAGCTCGAGGCTGGCCATGGTCGGGAAGGCCAGCGGGCTCTGGAACTGGGCCGGGACGGAGAGCCCGCCGATGACCGGAACGCCCTGGCCGGTAAGGAACTTGGTCTCCGGCTCCTCCCCCGACGGCGACGTCCACCCGACCATGCCGAGGA
>JAICYE010000549.1 GCA_025934385.1 Acidimicrobiia bacterium
ATCGCCGGCCGGGCCAACGTGGCCAACGCCCTGGCCGCCGCCGCCGCCGCCCGGGAGCTGGGCGTGCCCGCCACGGCGGTGGCCGCCGGGCTGAGCGGGGTCGAGTCGGTGCCCGGCCGCAACGAGGCCATCCAGCGGGGGCAGCCGTTCACCGTCCTGGTCGATTACGCCCATACCCCCGACGGGCTCGAGCAGTCCCTGACCAGCGCCCGGGACGTGGCCGGCGGCGGCCGGGTGCTCGTGGTGTTCGGCTGCGGCGGCGACCGGGACCGGGCCAAGCGGCCGCTCATGGGCGAGGTGGCGACCCGCCTGGCCGACCTGGCCGTCCTGACGTCCGACAACGCCCGCAGCGAGGATCCGGCGGCCATCATCGACCAGGTCCGGGCCGGGGTGCGCCGCCCGGAGGTGCTGGTGGTCGAGCCCGACCGCCGGGCCGCCATCGCCGTCGCCCTGGGCCGGGCGCAGGCGGACGACGTCGTCGTCATCGCCGGCAAGGGCCACGAGACCACCCAGGTGGTCGGCGACCAGGTTTTCCCGTTCGACGACCGCGCCGAAGCCGCCCGCATTTTGGCCGACATGGCCCGGAAAGGGCCGGACGGCCCGGTACGCGGCGGCCCGGAAACGGCCGGGGCCGGACCCGGCGCAGCCCGGCCGGAGGCCGGGACGACGGCCGGCGACGGGGGAGGGGCCCCCGTCGCTTCGGAGGAGCCTGGGCCAGGCTCCGTGCCTGAACGGGTGACTGGGGCCCCGGCCGGGGAAAAAACATGGTCGCCCTCCTGATCGCGGGGGCGACGGCCCTGCTCGCCGCCATCCTGGGCACGCCCATCCTGATCCGCTCCTTGCAGTCCCGGGGCATCGGCCAGCAGATCCGCGACGACGGCCCCCAGGGCCACTTCTCCAAGGCGGGGACGCCGACCATGGGTGGCATGACCATGGTCGGCGCCATGGCCGTGGGCTACGTCGCCAGCCACGTCTACACCGGCGCCATCTTCACCGCCGCCGGGGTGATCGTCGTCCTCGTCATCCTGGCCGCAGCCGGCGTCGGCCTGCTCGACGACTGGATCAAGGTCTCCCGCCAGCGCAGCCTGGGCCTGAACAAGTCGGCCAAGAGCCTGTCGCTCATCGCCGTCTTCCTGGCCTTCGCCCTTCTGGCCGTGTACCGGGCCAAGGTCAACACCGACCTGTCGTTCTCCCGGTCCCTCGGCATCGGCATGCCCCGCGCCGTCTACGTCATCTGGGCCGTCCTGATCCTGCTGGCCATCTCCAACGCGGTGAACCTGTCGGACGGCCTCGACGGGCTGGCCGCCGGCTCGGCCATGTACGGCTTCGGCGCCTTCGTCTTCATCGGGTTCTGGCAGTTCCGCCACCAGAGCTGCTACGGGGTCGGCCCCGCGCTCGACCTGTCCCTGATCGCCGCCGCCCTGGCCGGCGCCTGCGCCGGGTTCCTCTGGTGGAACGCGGCGCCGGCCAAGATCTTCATGGGCGACACCGGCTCGCTCGCCCTGGGGACCGGCCTGGGCGCACTGGCCCTGACCACCAACACCCAGCTGCTCCTGCCCGTCGTGGGCGGGCTGTTCGTCATGATCACCATGTCGGTGGTCATCCAGGTGGCCGTGTTCCAGACCTTCCACCGGCGGGTCTTCCGCATGGCTCCCATCCACCACCACTTCGAGCTGGTGGGATGGCCCGAGACGACGGTGATCGTGCGGTTCTGGATCCTCGCGTCGCTGTGCACGGCCGTCGCCATCGGCCTCTTCTACGCCGACTTCCTCCAGAGCGGCTGCCGGGGCGCCAGCCTTGGCTGATCCCGAGGCCAACGTGCCGCCACCCGAGGCCGAGGTCGCCCCCCCGCCGCCCGAGCCCCCGGCGCCCGCGGGACCTCCCGCCGCTGACCCCGACCCGGCGACGCCGCCCCAGCCC
>JAICYE010000252.1 GCA_025934385.1 Acidimicrobiia bacterium
GGTGCCGGCCAGCACCGCGGCGTCCAGGGCCGGATGCGGAGGACGGGCGCCGAGGGCGGCCAGCGGCGCCGGAACGGCGCTCGGGCCGAGGGCGAACCAGGCGGCGGCGGCGACCACAGCGGCCGACCCGAGCAGGGCGGTGGCCCGGGCCACGGCACCCCCGGGGGCCCGGAGGGCGGCGGCCAGGGGCCGATAGACGCCGAGGGCGCCGTGCTCGGCGACGAGCACGGCCAGCAGCGCCGGCGTCTCCCGGTTCCCGAACCGGCGTCGCCGGTCGAGCAGGCCGGTCGCCGCCGTCCACGACGAGGCGCCGGTCACGCCGCCGAGGAGGACGGCGCCGGTCGGCCCGAACCCCGCCAGGAGCCCGAACACGAACCCCGGCACCACGTTGAGGACGCCGTCGACGGCCAGCAGTCGGCCGGGGGGCACCGTGGCGGCGGCCGCCCGCCGAGCACCGCCGCCGTGGTCGAAGCCGACGCAGAACAGCAGCACCACCATGGCGATCTCGGCGCCGGCCCGGGTGACGGCGGCGTCGGGTCGGAAGACGTGCAGAGGGCCCACGGCGGCGACGACGAGGCCGACGACCAGCGGGACGGGCCAGGGGTCGAAACCGGCGCCGGCGGCCAGGCGGGTGCCGAGGGCCACCGCCACCAGGACGACGCCGAGCCCGAGGAGGGTTCCGGCGGCCAGGCTGCCGCTGCCGAACATGGCTTCAGCCCTCGAGGAGTTCGATCAGCGCCTCCACCCCGTCCGGCGTGCCGACGACGAGGGCGGTGTCGCCGGCTTCGAGGCGGAAGTCCGGCCCCGGCGACGGGAAGGCGGCGTCCTCCCGGAGCACGGCCACGATCGACACCCCGGTGATCGAGCGGACCCCGGCGGTGGCGATGCTGCGGCCGGCGTAGGGGGAGCCCGGCGGCACCGGCACCCAGGCCACGGCGAAGCGGCCGAGCGGATGCCGGCGCCCCCCGGTCGTCGGTCGGGGTTCGGCGCCGGGGCCGCCCGCGCCGGGCCCGAGCAGGGCGGCCAGCGCCGCGCTCTCGGCGGCGGTGAGCGCCACGGCCTCCCGGGCGGCATCCGGATCCTCCACGTCATAGACGACGAGATCCCGCCGACCCCCGCGGTGGGCCACCAGGCCGAGCCGGACACCTGTCCGGGTGGTGAGGTCGTAGCGGACGCCGACGCCGGGCAACGCCGTCTCGTGGAACTCGGGCACGGCCGAAGTTTCCCCGGGCCGGTCTCCGACAATCCACCGGAGCGGTTTGCAGATCCCTGGCACGATGGCGGCGATGGCCCCTCGACTCCCGGCCCACGGTTCCGCGGCCCGGCGCGCCGGGGTGCGGACGCTCGCCCGGCGGGCGGCCGGGGCGGCCCTCGGGCTGACGGCGGCACTGGTCGTCGTCGTGGCCGTGGAGATCCAGCTGGCCCGGTCGGGGAATCGGCTGCCGGAACTGAAGCTGATGCTCGATCGGCGGGGGAGCGGCCCCGAGGTGGTGTGGCTGGGTGATTCCACCGCCGCCGGCGTTGGTGCCTCCTCGGCGGCGGGGGCGGTGCCGAGTCAGGTTCACGACGGGCTGGGTCGCCCCGGCGCCTCCCTGGCGGTGGTGGCGGTGTCCGGGGCGAGAGTGGCCGACGTGCTGGCCCGGCAGGTGCCGCTGGTGGCCGGCCTGCACCCCGACCTGGTGCTGGTCTCGGTCGGGGCCAACGACACGATCCATCTGACCGGCCGGACGGAGTTCCGCCGGACCTACGAGCGGCTGGTGCGGGCCCTGCCGGCCGGGGTGCCGGTCGTGCTGCTCGGGGTGCCTGACATGGGGTCGATCCCCCGGTTCTCCCAGCCGCTGCGAGCGATCGCCGGCCGCCGGGGCCGCCGGCTCGACGCCGAGGTGCGGCGGGTGGCGGCGGCGACGGGCACGTTCTACGCCGACATCGCCGGGCCGACCGGGCCCGCCTTCCGCCGGGACCCCCGGCGGTACTTCGCCGCCGACGACTTCCACCCGAGCGATGCGGGCTACGGGCTGTGGGCCGATGCCGTGCTGAAAGCGCTGAGGAATTTCGGCTTGCCGTAGCGAACACAAGTTCGATACGGTGGCGGAGTGGCCTTCGCCGAACCGCTCCCCGACCGTAGCGCTGCCGGCTTCCTGCCCGCCCGTCCGGGGCCCGGGCTGGCCGAAGTGGCCCAACGGGCGCGGCCGGTGGTGCTGGCCGGGGAGCGGCGGCTGCCCGTGCCCGGCCCGCTGGGCGGAATCCTCCCGGGCGGGGGTCTCCAGCGGGGGTCGGTGGTGCGGGTCGAGGGGGCGCCGGGGGCGGGGGCGACGTCGTTGGTGCTGGCCCTGCTGGCGGCGGCCACGGCGGCGGGGGAGTGGGCCGCCGTCGTCGACGGCGAGAGCCTGCTCGGCGGGCTGGCGGCGGCCGAGGCCGGCGTGGCCCTGGAGCGGCTGGCGGTGGTGCGGTCGGTGCCGGCCACCCTCTACGGGCGGGTGGTGGCCACGCTGCTCGACGGGGTGACGGTGGTGGCGGCGTTCGTCCCCCGGGGGTTCCGCCCGGCCGACGCCCGGCGGCTGGAGGCGCGGGCCCGGGAGCGGGCCGGCGTCCTCGTGGCGGCCGGTGCCTGGCCGGGTGAGGCGGCGCTGCGTCTGCGGGCCGAGCATTCGTCGTGGAGCGGCCTCGGACGGGGTGAGGGGCTGCTCGGCGGACGGGTGCTGCGGGTCTCGGTGCGGGGCCGGGGCGCCGCCGTCCGGGAGCGGGTGGCCGAACTGGTGACCGGCACCCGGGCCGCGGCCTGAGGGAGCCGGCGTGCGCCCGTTGCAGCTCGCCCTGTGCCCGTCCCGACGCCGGAGCCGGGCGGGATGAAGGCGGAGCGCATGCTGTGCCTGTGGTGCCCCGACTGGCCGGTGGTGGCGGCCCGGCGGGCCGACCCGGCGCTGGCCGGCGTGCCGGTCGTCATGCTCGACCGGGGGTTCGTGCTGGCTGCCTCCGCCGAGGCCCGGGCGGAAGGGGTGCGGCGGGGGCTGCGCCGGCGGGAGGCCGAAGTCCGCTGCCCGGGGCTCGTCCTCCGCCCGGTCGACACCGCCGGCGAGGCCCGGGCGTTCGAGGTTCTGGTCCGGGCCGTCGAAGTCCTGGCGCCGCGCCTGACCCTCGACCGCCCGGGGCTGCTGTTCGTGCCGACCCGCGGCCCGTCCCGCTACTTCGGCGGCGACGAGGCCTTCGCCGCCCGGGTCCTCGCCGAGACGGCCCGGGTAGTGGGCGATCCGCCGGGCGCCGTCGGGGGCCCGGCCGGGGGTGAAGGCGCCCGGGTGGGCGTCGCCGACGGCACGTTCGCCGCGGCGCTGGCGGCCCGGCGGGCGGCGCCGGGGGCGGCGTTCGTGGTGCCGCCGGGCGAGACAGCGGCGTTCCTGGCGCCGTGGCCGGTGCGGGTGCTCGACGACGACGATCTCGCCGGCCTGCTGGTCCGCCTCGGTCTGGCGACCCTGGGTGCGTTCACCGGTCTCCCGGAGGCCTCGGTTCTGGGCCGGTTCGGCCTCGTCGGCCTGGCCGCCCACCGGCGGGCCCGGGGGGAGGAGGAGCATCCGCCGGCGTCGCGGGTCCCGCCGCCGGAGATCGAGCTCCACCACGAGTTCGACCCGCCGGTCTGCCGGGTCGACACGGTGGTGTTCGCCGGCCGGGCCCTGGCCGAGCTGCTCCTCGAAGAGCTGGCCGCCGACGGCCTCCTCTGCACCCGGGTACGGGTGGAGGCCGAGACCGAGCACGGCGAGCGCCTGGGCCGCAGCTGGCGGCTGTCCGCCGGGAGCGCGGCCGGCGGGGGGGCCGGATCCTCACCGGGGTCGGCGATCCTGGCCGAGCGGGTCCGGGGGCAGCTCGAGGCGTGGGTCAGCCGCGACGAGGGCCCGGGGCGGGCCGACGGCGGGCGCAGCGCCGACGACGATCTCGTCACCAGCGGGCTGACGCTGCTGCGGCTCGTTCCCGAGGAGGTCGTCGTGGCCGGGCGGAGCCAGCTCGGCCTGTGGGGCGGCGACCGGGCGGCCGCCGAACGGGCCGGCCGGGCGCTGGTGCGGGTGCAGTCCCTGCTGGAACCCGAGGCCGTGACGACGCCCGTCCTCCGGGGCGGCCGTACCCCCGACGAGCAGGTCGCCTGGGTCCCCTGGGGCGAGGACCCGCCGGCTCCCCCCGAACAGTCCCGCCCGCCCGCCAAAGCCGATCGTTTGGACAGTTATCGGGGACAGTGCCCGACAACTGTCCAAACGTCGACGGCCGGCGGGATCGTGGGCTGGAACGCCGCCGCGGCAGCGTGGCCCGGGGCGGTGCCGGCGCCGGCGCCGGCGATCGTGTTCCGGCCGGCCCGGCCGGCGGAGCTGCTCGCGGCCTCCGGCCGGCCGGTGACGGTGTCGGGCCGGGGCGAGGCGTCGGCGGCGCCGGAACGGCTCATGAGCCCGGCGTTGCCCGGCGGCGGCGGGCCGGTCGAGGCGTGGGCCGGCCCCTGGCCGTCCGACCTGCGCTGGTGGGACCAGCCCGCCCGCCGCCGCCGGGCCCTGTGGCAGGTGGTCGCCGCCGGCGTCGCCTGTCTCGTCTCCGTCGAGGGCGGCGACGCCCAC
>JAICYE010000074.1 GCA_025934385.1 Acidimicrobiia bacterium
AACCGCCGGGCGCTGGTCGACAAGGTGGCGGCGGCGGTGATGCTGCAGTCCTGGCTCGACGGGCAACCCCGGAGCGGCTCGTGACCGACGTCCCGCCCGGCGACCCGTCCGCAACCGGCGTTCCTGATCGGGGCGATGGCCCGGTGATGAACGCCGGTTCGGGGAGGCGGCGGCGGCTCACCCGTCACGGGCGGCGGGTCGTGCTCGGGGCGCTGGCCATCCTCGTCGTGGTCGGGCTCGGCGGCGGGTTGTGGCTGTACCGCCAGGTGGATCCCGGGGGCGGGCCGGGGGCCAAGGTCGTCGTCGACGTCGAGCCCGGCACCAGCGTCGTCGGCGTCGCCGCCCAGCTCGCGGCCAAGGGCGTCGTGAGCTCGGCCCGGATCTTCCGGATCTACCTGAAACTCGAGGGCGCCGGCACCATCCAGGCCGGCGAGTACGAGCTGCGGAAGAACCTGTCGATGGGCGAGGCCCGGGCGGCGCTCCGGCGGGGGCCGAGCATCAAGTTCCAGAAGCTGACGATTCCCGAGGGGCTGACGCTCGACCAGATCGGCGACCGGGTCGGGGCGCTCCCCGGCCGCAACAAGCAGACATTCCTGGCCGCGGCCAGATCGGGGACGGTGCGGTCGAAGTGGCAGCCGCCCGGCAATTCCAGCCTCGAAGGGCTGCTCTTCCCCGACACCTACCTCATCACCGACAAGGAGGACGACACCGCCGTCCTCCGCCGGCTGGTGGCCCGCTTCGACCAGGTGGCCGACGAGGTCGGGCTCGGGGCGGCGGCGCCGCCGACGCACCTCGGGCCCTACCAGCTCATCGTGGGAGCGTCGCTGGTGGAGAGCGAGGCCAAGGTGCCCGAAGACCGCCCGCTCATCGCCTCGGTCATCTCCAACCGGCTGCAGAAGGGGATGAAGCTCCAGATCGACGCCACCGTCCTCTACGCCCTGGGCGGGCACAAGGACCGCGTCCTCAACAAGGACCTCGAGGTCGACAGCCCCTACAACACCTACAAGGTGGACGGGCTGCCGCCGACACCGATCTCGGCGCCGGGCCGGGCCTCGCTCGAGGCCATGCTCCACCCGGCCGACACGACGTTCCTCTACTACGTGCTGACCGACAAGAGCGGCAAGCACGCCTTCGCCACGACGCCGTCGGAGTTCGAAGCGCTGAAGGCCGAGGCTCACCGCAAGGGACTGCTGTGACGGTGGGACGTCCGGCGTTGTCGGGGCACACGCGGGTGGTCGGCGTGATCGGTGACCCGGTGGCGCACTCGCTGTCGCCAACGCTGCACAACGCCGCGTTCGAGGCCCTCGGGCTCGACTGGGTCTACGTCGCCTTTCCGGTCCCCCGGGGGTGGGGCGCCGAGGCGGTCGCCGCCGTGCCGGCGCTGGGGCTCGCCGGGTTCAACGTCACCATGCCCCACAAGGAGGACGTCGCCGCCGCCTGCGACGAGCTCACCGCCGACGCCGCCGCCCTCCGGTCGGTCAATACCGTGGTCGCCCGGCCCGACGGTCGCACGCTCGGCGACTCCACCGACGGCCCCGGCTTCCTCGACGCCCTGGCCGACAAAGAGATCACCGTCGCCGGGCAGCCCGTCCTCGTCCTCGGCGCCGGCGGCGCCGCCCGGGCGGTCGTCCTGGCCCTCGGCCGGGCCGGCGCCCTCGTGACCGTCGCCGCCCGTCGGCCCGAGGCGGCGGAGTCCGCCGCCGCCCTGTCGCCCGGCGCCCGGGCGGTCCTCCTCGAAGCGGTGGCCCCGCTGGGCCCGTCCTCGGTGAGGAGCGCCGGCGCGGTCGGCCCGACGGCCTTCGCCCTGATCGTCAACGCCACCCCGCTCGGCATGTCGGGCGGCGACGCGCTCCCGGTCGACCCGGAGTCGCTCCACGCCGGCCAGGCGGTCGTCGATCTCGTCTACCACCCCGCCGACACGCCGCTGCTCATCGCCGCCCGGGCCCGGGGCGCCCGCGCCGTCAACGGCCTCGGCATGCTGCTCCACCAGGCCGCCCGGTCGTTCACGCTCTGGACGGGAGAGCCGGCCCCGCTCGACGCCATGCGGGCGGCGGTCACCGCCGCCCTCGCCGCCCGCTGCGCCCGGCCCCCGGACGGTTCACCCGCGTTCACGGCCGCGCTTTGCTGCAACAGTTACAGCAAAGCGCGGCAGCGACCGGACCGAGCGCCGGCGTCCTGCCCGGCCGACCTCCCGGCCCGTTACTTGGAGCGGGCGTTGGCCAGCAGCGCGACGACGGCCCCGCGGTCGAGCCCGTCCGCCAAGGGATCGGGCTCATCGGCGGCTTCCGACGGCTCGGCGTCGACGACCTCCGCCTCGGTGGACACCGCTTGGCTCCGGCTCGATTTCGACGCAGGACGGCCGTCGCCGGCCATCACTGGAGCGGGGGTCTCGGCCGGGGTGGCGGGCGGCGCCTGATCGGCAGCGTCGATCTCGACCAGCCCCGCCTGCACCAGACTGCGGAGGACCTTGCAGACGCTGAACTCGCCGCCGTCGAGCACCCGGATCAGGGCGCTCACCCGGCGACGGCCGTCGATGCCGGTCACCACCCGCCACTGGGCGGCGTCGAGCGTGATCGGCCCGCCCGCCGGCGGTACGGACACGAGCCGGGGCCGGGCCTCGATCGACGGGATCACGGCGATGATCTCCCGCCACTCGGCCATGCGGCGGTCGGTCTCGGCCAGCAGGCCGGCGACGTCGACCGCCCGCTCCGCCGGCCACGACGGCCGCCGGTCGGCCTCGAATTCGAAGGAGCCGTCCGTGTAGCGGAACAGCTCGAAGCAGACGTCGTTGAGCCGGTCGAGGACGTCGCCGCCGGTGCCGGGCGGGGGCGGGCCCGTCTGGCCGCCGGCCTCGCCGGCGCAGACCTTCCCGCCGGCGAACCACAGGACGCCGGAGCCGGCGTCGGCCCGCACGTGGAGGGCACCGGTCTTCTTCGTCCCCGACAGGAGTTCGCACAGCTCGGGGAGGCTGAGGGTATCGAGGGTTCCTTGGAGCGACACGGCCGCGTCCTGCCTTTCCGAGCCCAGCGCGCTAGTCGGGTTGTCGGCCAGGGCTGGATGGCAAGTGAGACCGTGTCGACAGTCTTGGGTGATCGGGGAAGAAGAGGGGGATACCCTCGATCAAGACATTCCGAAAGGGGGGGCCATGCTGCCGGAGGAGATCCTCGCCCACGAGCCCCGGGTGCTCACGCAGGCGCAGCGCGAGTTCTACTTCGCCAACGGCTACCTGCTGGTGGAGGCGGTGGTCGACTCCGACTGGCTGGGTCGCCTCCGGGCCGCCACCGACGAGATGGTCGACCGCAGCCGGGCCCTCAGCCGCTCCGACCGTGTCTTCGACCTCGAGCCCGGCCACACCGCCGACGGCCCCCGCCTGCGCCGGCTCACCAGCCCGGTCGACCACCACCCGGAGTACTGGGCCTTCGCCTCCCAGTCGGTCCTGCCCGAGATCATCGCCGACCTCGTCGGGCCGGACGTGAAATTCCACCACAGCAAGCTCAACTTCAAGTGGGCCAAAGGGGGCGAGGAGGTCAAGTGGCACCAGGACATCACGTACTGGCCCCACACCAACTACTCGCCGCTCACCGCCGGCCTCTACCTCTACGACTGCGGACCCGACCAGGGGCCGCTCATGGTCGTGCCCGGCAGCCACGACGGCGAGCTGTTCTCGCAGTACGACGCCGGCGGCGCGTGGGCCGGCTGCCTGTCGGAGGCCGACGTCAAGTCGGTGCCGGTGGAGACCGCCGCCGAGCTCACCGGCCCGGCGGGGTCGATCACGATCCACAACTGCCGGGTCGTGCACGGCTCCCGGCCCAACCACGCCGACGCCGGCCGGCCGCTGCTGCTCAACGTCTACTCCGCCGCCGACGCCTTCCCCTACACGGCCAACCCGCTGCCCTCCAGCCGCGCCGGCGACATCGTCCGGGGCCGGCCGGCGCTGTGGGCCTACCACGACCCCCGGCCGTGCATGATCCCGCCGGACTGGTCGGCCGGCTACACGTCGCTCTTCGCCATCCAGCAGCAGGAGCGGTGGGAGGACGTTCAGAGTTCGACCTGAGGCGCCGATATCAGGGTGGAAGGTCCGTTTCCCCCCGGGGCCACCCTGCCCCCCGGGTTCACCCAGCCGGAGCCCGCCCTGCTCTTCCGCCAGCCGCTCGGCGAGATGCTGCTGTCCGAGGGCCTGATCACGCAGGCCCAGCTCGACGCGGCCTTGAAGGCCCAGGCCCAGCGGGGGCTCCCGCTCGGCCAGCTCCTGGTGGAGGACGGCGCCGTCACGGAGGCCGTCCTCATGGGGGCGCTGGCCCGCCAGCTCGGGCTGGACTTCGTCGACCTGGCCGAGTACCCGATCGACCGGGGAGCGGTCGCCCTCCTGCCCGAGGCCATGGCCCGCCGCCTCCTGGCCCTGCCGATCACCTGGGCTGAGGCCGTCTATTCGGGGGACACCCCCGGAACCGCCAGGCTGGTGGTGGCCATGGCCGATCCCGGCAACGTCCTGGCCGTCGACGACCTGCGGGCGGTGACCGGCGCCGAGATCCAGGTCGTCGCGGCCACCCGCACCCAGCTGGCCGAGGCCATCGACCGGTTCCACCGTCTCGACGCCGAGGTCGACGAGGTCGCCCAGATCGCCGCCGAGGAGCTGGCCGACGACGACGATGCCGACGTCGCCCGGGAGGCCGTCGAGGACGCCCCGATCGTCAAGTTCGTCAACCTGTTGATCGCCCAGGCGGTGGCCGACCGGGCGTCCGACATCCACGTCGAGCCGACCGAGACCGACCTGCGGATCCGGTTCCGGGTCGACGGCGTGCTCCACGAGGTCATGCACTCGCCCCGGTCCATCCAGGGCGGCGTGATCAGCCGGCTGAAGGTCATGGCCGACATCAACATCGCCGAACGCCGCATTCCGCAGGACGGGCGCATCTCGCTCAACGTCGCCGGCAAGGGCGTCGACCTGCGGGTGGCGACGCTGCCGACGGTCTACGGCGAGAAGGTCGTCATGCGGATCCTCGACAAGACCCAGGCCCGCCTGACGCTGACCGACCTCGGGTTCCACCCGGCGGTGCTGCCCCGCTTCGAGGCCTGCTTCCGCAAGCCCTACGGGACGATCCTGGTGACCGGGCCGACCGGGTCGGGGAAGTCGACGACGCTCTACGCCACGCTCAACGTGTTGAACTCCACCGACAAGAACGTCATCACGGTGGAGGACCCGGTCGAGTTCCGCCTGCCCGGCGTCAACCAGGTGCAGGTCAATCCCAAGGCCGGGCTGACGTTCGCCGCCGCGCTGCGGTCGATCCTGCGGTCCGACCCCGACATCGTCCTCGTCGGCGAGATCCGCGACCGGGAGACGGCCACGATCGCCATCGAGGCCTCGCTGACCGGCCACCTCGTGCTGTCGACGCTGCACACCAACGACGCCGCCTCCACGCCGATGCGGCTGGTGGAGATGGGCGTCGAGCCGTTCCTGGTCATCTCGGCGCTCGACTGCGTCGTGGCCCAGCGGCTGGCCCGTCGGCTGTGCGACCGCTGCCGGGAGGAATACGAGCCGACCCACGGCGAGCTGAGCGAGGCCGGCTGGCCGGCGGCGCTGCTCAAAGCCGAGGGGCCGCCGACGCTCTACCGGGCGGTGGGCTGCGCCGCCTGCTCCCGCACCGGATACCGGGGCCGGCTCGCCGTGCACGAGGTGATGGTGATGAGCGAGGAGATCCGCCGGATGGTGGTGGAGCGCTATTCCTCCGACGACATCAAGAAGACGGCGCTGGCCCAGGGGATGTTGACGCTCCGGGACGACGGGCTGGTCAAGGTGGCCCAGGGCAGGACGACGCTCGAGGAACTGTTCCGGGTCATCGCCTGACGGGCGTTAGCCTCGCCACCCGTGCGACGTCCGGGCCTTACCATTCCTTTCCTGCTGGCCGTGCTGCTGGTCGTCGGAGCCGGCGCCGGCTGCAGCCGCGGCGGTTCGAAGCGGGCGGCCGAGCACGGGGCGACGGCGGCCACGGCCCCCGCCGCCCCGGCCGAGGCGACCAGCGTGACCGTCCGGGCCCACGAGTACGGCTTCGACATGCCGGCCGAGATCGTGGGCGGCGTCGTGCACCTCACGCTGCAGAACGAGGGCAAGCTCAAGCACGAGGCGGTCGTCGTGGCCGCCGGCGACACGCCGGCCGACCAGGTGAAGAAGGACCTCACGCCCGTCGTCAAGGGCGAGGGCAAGCCGACGGCGCCCTATCTGCACTTCCAGGGCGGGGTGTCGCTGGTCGCGCCGGGCAGCTCGGCGACGTCGACGCTGACACTGCCGCCCGGGAAGTACCTCCTCGTCTGCAGCCTCACCGACGCCGACAGCACCGCCCCCGACAGCACTGGCGCCGCCGACCGGCAGCCGTTGACCGCCGCCGACCGGTTCCACTACGACCTCGGCATGGCGACGCCGTTCACGGTGGAGACGGCGAACACGGCGGTCATGCCGGCGTCCGACGGCACGGTCGTGGCCCGCGACTATGCCTTCGACCTGCCGCCGCTGACGCCGGGGACGAAGACGCTGACGTTGCGCAACGACGGCCAGCAGGACCACAGCCTGGCGGTGTCGGAGTTTCCCGACGGCGTCGACGCCGCGGCCGCCAAGGCGTCGTTCCAGGCGCTGTTGGCGGCGACGCCGGACAAACCGCCGCCCGACGACGTCGCCGTCCCGAACGACGTCGCCTTCGCCGGCCCGTTGAGCGCCGGCGGGCAGACGACGTTCACGATGGAGTTCAAGCCCAACCGGACGTACGTGTTCGCCTGCTACATGTCCGACCGCAGCGGCGGGCCGCTCCACGCCGGGGGGAAGGGGATGGTGGCCTACGCCACCGTCCCCGCCGGCTGAGGCCCGCTACGCGGTCTGCGTGCCGGCCGCCGCTTCCAGGCCGAGCTCCGTCACCGCCTGTTCCCGCATCTTGAACTTCTGGACCTTGCCGGTGACGGTCATGGGGAACTCGGTGGTGAACTTGATGTAGCGGGGGACCTTGTAGTGGGCGATCCTGCCCGTGCAGAACTCCTTGAGGGCGTCTTCGGTCAGGCCGGAACCGTCGCGCATCTTGACCCAGGCCATCAGCTCTTCGCCGTACTTGACGTCGGGCACGCCGATCACCTGGACGTCGCTCACGTCGGGGTGGGTGTAGAGGAACTCCTCGATCTCCCGGGGGTAGATGTTCTCCCCGCCCCGGATGATCATGTCCTTGATGCGGCCCACGATGTTGACGTAGCCGTCCTCGTCCATCGTGGCCAGGTCGCCGGTGTGCATCCAGCCCGACCGGTCGATGGCCTCGGCGCTGCGCTCGGGGTCGTTCCAGTAGCCGGTCATCACCGAGTAGCCCCGGGTGCACAGCTCGCCCGCCGTTCCCCGGGGAACGACCCGGCCGGTCTCGGGGTCGGTGATCTTCACCTCGACGTGGGGGTGGACCCGCCCGACGGTCGACACCCGGTGCTCCAGGCTGTCGTCGGGCGTCGTCTGCGTCGACACCGGCGACGTCTCCGTCATGCCGTAGGCGATGGTCACCTCGTCCATGTGCATGCGGGAGACGACCTGCTTCATGACCTCCACCGGGCAGGGCGAACCGGCCATGATGCCCGTCCGCAGCGACGACAGGTCGAAGGTCTCGAACTCCGGGCACTCCAGCTCGGCGATGAACATCGTCGGCACGCCGTAGAGGCTGGTGCAGCGCTCCTCGGCCACCGCCCGCAGCGTCGGGACCGGCTCGAACCCGCCCTCGGGGATGACGATGGCCGCACCGTGGGTGGTGCAGGCCAGGTTGCCGAGGACCATCCCGAAGCAGTGGTAGAAGGGCACCGGGATGCAGACCCGGTCGGCCTCGGTGTAGCGGCAGGCCTCGCCGATGAAGTTCCCGTTGTTCAAGATGTTGTGGTGCGACAGCGTGGCGCCCTTGGGGAACCCGGTCGTGCCGCTGGTGTACTGGATGTTGATGGCGTCGTCGAACT
>JAICYE010000296.1 GCA_025934385.1 Acidimicrobiia bacterium
CCGCCCCGGATCTGGGCGTCCTTCAGTTCGCAGAGGTAGCCGTCCAGGTGCAGCAGGAAGCCGTCGAACTCGTCGTCGGCCGGGGCCGACGCTCCCGCCCGGGCGAGGTCGTGGTCGAGGGCCGCCCGCTCGCACAGCTCCCAGATCTGGGCCCGGAGCGCCGGGAGCTTGGCCGGGTCGAGCGTCGACACCTGGTAGTACTCGTCGAGCAGCCGCTCGAGCCGGGCCAGGTCGTCGTAGACCTCGGCCCGGGTCATCGGCGGCACGAGGTGGTCGACGATGACGGCGTGGGCCCGCCGCTTGGCCTGGGTGCCCTCGCCGGGGTCGTTGACCACGAACGGGTAGACCAGCGGCAGGTCGCCGAGGGCGGCGTCGGGCCCGCAGGCCGCCGACAGTCCGACGCCCTTGCCCGGCAGCCATTCCAGGTTGCCGTGCTTGCCGACGTGGACGACGGCGTCGGCGCCCCAGCTCCGGTCCAGCCAGCGGTAGGCGGCCAGGTAATGGTGGGTGGGAGGCAGGTCGGGGGAGTGGTAGACGGCGATGGGGTTCTCGCCGAAGCCCCGGGGCGGTTGCACCATCACCAGTACATGGCCGAGGTCGAGGCCGGCGAGGCGGATGGCGCCGTCGTGGACGTAGACCGCGCCGGGCGCCTCCCCCCAGTGTTCGACCACCTTGTCCCGCAGGGGCTTCGGCAGCTCAGCGAACCATTCCCGGTAGTCGGCGGCGCTGACCGCGCCGAGGGCCCTCTCCAGCTGGGCGGCGGTGAGTGTCTCCTTCTCGTAGGAGAAGCGGTCGACGAGCTCGGCCATCAGCCTGTCGCCGTCGGCCGGGATGTTCTCGACCCGGTAGCCGGCGTCCCGCAGGGCGTGGAGCAGTCCGATGACCGAGGCCGGCGTGTCGAGCCCGACGGCGTTGCCGATCCGGCCCCGCTTCGTCGGGTAGGCCGACAGGACGACGGCGATCCGCTTGTCCCCGTTGGGTTTGCGCCGCAACCGGGCCAGCCGCACCGCCGTGCCCGCCACCCGGGCGACCCGGTCGGGCACCGTCCGGTAGGCGACGACGGGAACGCCGAGATCGTCGCCGTCGTCGACGATCTCCTTGAACGACAGCGGAACCGAGACGATCCGCCCGTCGAACTCCGGCAGCGCCACCGACCAGGCGGTGTCGAGCGGCGAGAGCCCGACGTCGTGCTCCTCCCAGGCGGCCCGGCTGGTGGTGGCGGCCACGGCCTGGACGACGGGCACGTCGAGCCGGGCCAGCACCGGCACGTCCCACGAATCAGTGGCCGTCCCGGGGGGCTGGTGAAGCCCCCGAGCCTCCGGGCCGGCCTGCCCCATGGCCAGCACGGTGGTGACGACCGCGTCGACCTTGCCCTCCAGGAAGCGGGCGACGACCGGCACGTCGCCCCGCTCGTCGGGCCGCAGCGAGTAGCACCAGCAGGCCAGGGGGTTGGCGCCGGTGGACCTCAGCGCGGCGCAGAGGTCGTCGACGAACATGGTGTTCCCGGCCAGCAGGTGGGCCCGGTAGAAGACGACGCCGACGGTCGGCCGTGCCGGGTCGAAGGCGGGATCGAGCCCGGGCCCGCCGAAGTGGATCCCCTCGTCGGGGACGGGCTCGGGCTCGGCGAAGCCGTAGGGGGGCGAGGCGCCGAGGACCTCGTCGGCCACGAACCGCAGGAGGTTGGCGGTGTTGGCCGGGCCGCCGTGGAGGAGATAGGGCAGGGCGGCGCCGATGACGGTCGCCGGGACGGTCGAGGCCGCGGTGAGTTCGGGGTCGAGGGCCGACTCGCCGCCGAAGGCCAGCAGCGCGACGCCCCGTCGGCGGCAGGCCCGGGCCAGGGTGTCGAACGGCGCCTCCCAGGCCCGGCGTCCGCCGAGGAGGCGGACGACGACGGCCTCGACGCCGTCGAGCGGCGGCGCGTCGTGCAGCGTTGCCGGAGACCCGGCCCGGACCGGCGGGAACCCGTCGGGCAGCGATTCGATGGCCGCCCGGAGGGCGAGGATTTCGGTGTCGGCCGTGGAGAGGAAGAGGATCACACCCGCCCCCGGACGGCGGCGGCGGCGATCAGGTGCTCGACGGCCGCCATGTCGAGGTGGGCCTCCACGAGGTCGGCGAGGCGGTCGAACTGCGTTTCCCGGGCGGCGGCGAACGACAGCCCCGACGGCGTGAACCGCTTGCCCCGCCGGGCGGCCACGGCGGCGAGGAAGGCGGAGCGGAACCCGTCCGACTCGAACAGGCCGTGGAGGCCGGTGCCGAACACGGCCGCCCCCCCGCCCCGGTCATCGGCCCCGCCTTCGGCCTGTCGACCCCACTCGTCGTCGAGCGTCACCCACGGCGCGTCGGAGTCGGTGCGCCCGTGGTGGATCTGGTAGCCGGTGACCGGCCGGTCGAGGGCGACACCCCGGCGGGGGCGGGTGATCTTCGTCGGCTCGAAGCGGGTGACGGCCGGGAGGCGGCCGAGGCCGGCCACCGAACCGGCGCCGCTCTCGACGGCATCGTCGATCGCCCGGCCGAGCATCTGGTAGCCGCCGCAGATCCCGAGGATGGTGGTGGACGGGGGCAGCCCGGCCAGGGCGGCGTCGAGCCCCCGGGACCGCAGCCAGGCCAGGTCGGCGACCGTGGCCTTGGTCCCCGGGAGGATCAGGAGATCCGGTTCCCCGACTGCGGCCGGATGGCTGACGTAGCGGACGACGACGCCGGGCTCGAGCCCCAGGGCGTCGACGTCGGTGAAGTTGGAGATGCGGGGGAAACGGACGACGGCGACATCGAGGACGTCGCCCCCCTGCGGCGCTTCGGGGTCCCAGGGTTCCCGCAGCGCCAGGCTGTCCTCGGCGTCGAGGCGGAGCCCGTCGACCCAGGGCAGCACCCCGATGGTGGGCACGCCGGTGCGGGCCTGCAGCTCGGCCAGCCCCGGCTCGAGCAGCGCCGGGTCACCCCGGAACTTGTTGATCACGAAGGCCTGCACGCAGTGGCGCAGCTCGTCGGGTAGCAGGGTCACCGTTCCGAACAGCGAGGCGAAGACCCCGCCCCGGTCGATGTCGCCGACGACGACGGCAGGGATCCCGGCGGTGCGGGCCAGCCAGAGGTTGACGAGGTCGCCGTCGAGCAGGTTGATCTCGGCCGGGCTGCCCGCCCCCTCGAGGATCACGACGTCGAAGCGGGCCCGGAGCCGGTCGAGGGCGGCGAGGACTGTGCTCCGCAAGCCTGGCTTGGCGGCGTGGTACTCGGCGGCGTCGAGGTGGCCGACCGGTTGCCCGAGGACGACGACCTGGCTGGTCCGGTCGCTCGACGGCTTGAGCAGGATCGGGTTCATGTCGACCTCGGGCTCGACGCCGGCGGCCAGCGCCTGCACCCCTTGCGCCCGGCCGATCTCGTGCCCGCTCCCGGTGACATAGGAGTTGAGCGCCATGTTCTGCGCCTTGAACGGCGAGACCCGGATCCCCTGGCGGGCCAACGTCCGGCACAGACCGGCGACGATCCGGCTCTTCCCGGCATCGCTGCCCGTCCCGCAGATCATGAGGGCGCCCTGCAGCCCCGCGGCGTTGGAGCCGGCGCCCCCCCAGGCGGGGGACGCATCTCCGCTCACGATGCCTCCCAGGCGTCGACGAGCCGGGCGAGCCCCGCTTCGTCGGGGACCGCCATCCGGACGTGCCCGGGAAGCCCGAAGCTGGTGCAGTCCCTGACGAGGACGCCTTGTTGGGCGAGCCGGAGCCGGGCGGCGGCGGCGCCGTCCTCCACCCGGACGAGCACGTAGTTGGCGTCCGACGGCTCTACCGCGGGCATCGCGGCGGTGAGCGCCGTCCGCCGGCGGGCATTGGCCGCGGCCCAGGCCGGCAGGTCGGCCCGGGCCAGCAACTCGGGGACGAGCGCGGCGGCGAGGCCGTTGAGCGCCCACCGGGGCTGGCGCCGCGCCAGCCGGGCGATGCGGGCCGGGTCGGCGTACACGTACCCGACCCGGAGCCCCGGGCAGGCGAACACCTTGGTCAGCGACCCGATGGCCACGGCCGCCCGCCCGGCGGAGACGTCGCCCCGGGACCAGCGGCCGGCGGCCAGCGGATAGAAGGCCTCGTC
>JAICYE010000184.1 GCA_025934385.1 Acidimicrobiia bacterium
CCGCCTGCCGCAGGACGATCCAGTCCTGCGCGGCGTCGATCCGGGCGGTCCACCGGGAGGAGTTCGGCAACGCCGAGGAGCTGGCCGCCCAGGCGGCCGCCTCGCTGGCCGAGGCCCTGAAGGCGGTCGAGGAGCACCAGGACATCCGCTACGCCGGGTTCGTCCACGACGCCTCCAAGGAGTACGCCGAGGCCCGGATGACGCTGGCCTTCGTGCGGGGCGACCCCCTGCCCGGCGCCGAGGAGCTCGGCGTCGAGGTCCAGGCCTACCTCAACGGGATGGCCGAGGCCGCCAGCGAGCTGCGCCGCTACCTCCTCGACCTCCTCCGCCGGGGCCGCCCCGAACGGGGCGAGGAACTCCTCGGCTACATGGACGAGGTCTACTCGCTCCTCATCACCATCGACTTCCCCGACGCCATGACCGGCGGCCTCCGTCGCACCACCGACGCCCTGCGCGGCGTGCTGGAGCGAACCCGCGGCGACCTCACCACGAGCCTGCTGCAGTCCCGCCTCCTGGAGGGCATCGAAGGCCGCTCAGCCGGAAGCCCCCCAGCTCCGACCGGCTAACCTGGAGCGGCCACGGGGGTGTAGCTCAGCTGGCAGAGCGCTACGTTCGCAACGTAGAAGTCGGCGGTTCAAATCCGCTCACCTCCACCAGCGGTTCTGGCCTATCAGCGCAGGTCAGAGCCGCTTTTCGCGTGGTCCGCCAGTGACCGCTCTGAACCGCTATTCACCGCATTTTTCCGCTGGAAGGGGCACGCGGGGGGGCACGACAGTTAGCTTGGCTAAGGTTCGCGGCCCTTCGCCGGCTAGAGCTATGCCAGAGGGGTGCTCGGCCCGCGCTGTTCTTCCCCGGCTCGCCTCCCACGTTCCCGGGCGGCAACCGCATTGTGGACGCCGTGGCCTTCCTGATCGTCCGGTTCGTGACGCGGCCATCCTGCGAACCGGCTCCGAAGGTCGACGAGGGCAGCCGGGGTGAAGCCGTACTCGGCGAAATCCACGATCGTCAGCTGGTCGAGGCGCCGGGCGGTGTCCGTGAAGTCGACGACCCGCAGCCCCGGGTCCCGAGTGAACGCGAGCCGCATGAGATCCGCCCGGCAGTAGCGGTCCTGGGCGGCGCCCACGTCGATGAAGTCCCGTGGTGCCCGGCGTGCGACCAGGGCAGCCGTCTTCGAGCCCACGGCGTCCTCGATGTGGAGGACCGGACCGACGTCGAGTTGAACCGGGGGCCACTGGCGCCAGTCTCGGGCCAGGTCGACGTGCATCGTCTCGTCGCCACGGGTGACCTCGAGTCGGGCGAACTCGCCTTGTTGGGCTTCCGGCCGACGGGTCACGTCCACGCCGTAGCCGGCTTCGAGCAGCGCGTCTCGCACTGCGTCGGTGACCGCTCCCGGTCCTCCCGGCTCCGGTGTGAACAGGTCGACGTCCTCGGTCGGACGCTCGACGATCCCATGGGCCACCAGCGCGTTCCCGCCGGCGAGCGCGAAGCCGTGTTCCGCGGCCGCCAGAGCGATGCGGGCGACGTCCGCCTGGAACGGGTCGAGGGCCACCTACGGGGCCGGAACGCCTGCCTCGACCCGGCGAGTCGACAGGATCGGGTGACGCGCCTCCCACTTCGCCCGCACCTGCCGGGGCAGGCTGAGCCGGGGCCAGCAGTCGATCAGCGCGTCACGGTTCAGCCAGGCCGCGAAATCCTCGTCTTTCCAGGCTTCGAGGATGACCACCGCGTACAGCATCTCCCGCCGTCTCGGGTCAGAGAGGTCGTACCGGGCCCGAGCGGACGTGTCGATGTGCGACGGCAGCTGGACGACCCCCTCGAGGGGCCCCTGTAGTGCGTCGAGGTCGGCGGGGACCACGACCGACCGGTAGGCGTAGAACCCGCCGGCCGGGGGCGGCCCGTAGACGAACTCGGAGGTCGTGGTCACCCCACCATCATGCCGTCTCGTCCCCCCAAGAGGGGTGGCCGGCACCCGCCAGCCGTATCAAGGGCCGATGTCGATCCCGAGGTCGGGCCCCGCGACCCCGGCGCCCCGGTCCATGCCGGCCGGGTTCGGCTCCGGGCTGATCTGCCAGCCGGCGGCCGGGCGGAGCCGGTCGAGGAGGTCGTCCAGATCGAACGAAGATTTGGGCCCGGCGGCTTCGGGGTGCTCGGCGAGCCAGGCGTCCCGTTCTGTCTGGGCTCGGGTCAGCGAGTGCTGGTCAACCTCGAGGTTCCTGATCGTCTCGTCGAGCCGGTCGAGCTCCGGGCCCGCCACGCGGTTGAAGGCCGTCTCGGCGGCGGCGAGGCGACCCTCCCAGACCTTGGCCTCCCGGCCCCAGCCGCGCCGGGTGCGCCAGCCGCACGTCTCGTCGGCGGCGAACCGGCTCGCCTCGTCGGCTCGGTGGCGGGCTTCGGCGAGCTGGCGAGCCCGGTCGCCTTCGGGGGTGTCGGCGTAGCGGCCCTGGCCGGCGTGGAGCTCGGCCCGGGCCTGGCGGGCGTCGGCCAGGCGCCGTTCGACCTCGGCCAGTTCGGGGCGCGGGTCAGGCGGGGCGGCCTGGCGGTAGGCCTGCCGTTCGGCCGCCTGGCGGGCGATCTGGAGCGCGGCCCGCAGGCCAGCCGGAGCGGCCGAGTCGTGCTCGACGTCGAGGGGCTCCCGGGCCGGCGTCCCGGTGTCGATGGCCCAGCGGGCCCGGCGGTCGACGGCCCACTCCCGGCAGAGGTCCTCGGCCGCCTGCTCCAGGTCGTCGGCCACGACGTGGACGGTGTTGCACTCCCGGCCTCGGCTCATGGGGACGTAGGCGAGGCTGCGGCCCCCGCCGTCCTCGAGGCGGTGGGCGACGTCGACGGTGCTGGCCTGCGCCCGATGGACGGTGACGGCGTTTCCGTGAGCCAGCCGGTCGGCGTCGAGGTCGCGACCGGCGAGCCGTTCGAGGCGCCCGTCGTCCATCCTGGCCACCAGGGAACGCTGGCGAACGTCAACGGAGTCGACGACGCCGCGTTCGCTGGTGACCGTCTGACCGTCGCTGCCGGGGGCGAGCGTGACGATCCAGTCCCCGGCCTGGTAGGAGCGGCCGCCGGCGGCAAGCGCCGGCCCGGTCAGGTTCCCGGTCATGAGCATCCGATCCCGGGCGATCCGGTTGAGCTCGTCGACGTGGCGGCGGCGCCAGGCGTACATGGCGGCGTCGTGGCCGGCTGCGAGGTCGGACGCCCAGGCGTCCACCGTCGTCCGCATGGCCTCGTCGACGTCCGGGGCGGTGCGGATCCGGTCGTGTTCGGCGTACCAGGCAACGGCCTGGGCGATGTCGCCGGCGCGGAGTTCGGCGAGTGCCAGGCGTTCTTCCGGGTCTCCCTGGCGGACGTTCTCGTTGAGGACGTGGACCCGCCCGGCGTGTCGGTTGAGCAGGGCCCGCAGGGACCCGCCGGGGCCGACCGGCCCGAGTTGGCGGTGGTCGCCCACGAGGACGACCTTGGCTCCGGCGACCTCGCAGGCGGTGAGCAGCCGGAGCAGGGCCGGGTCGTCGGTCATCCCGGCCTCGTCGAGGATGACGACGTGCCGGGGCGACAGGTTCAGGGTGCGGTGGTCGAGGCGCCACTGCAGCGATGCCAGGGTGCGGCTCTCCCCGATGGCCGCATCCCGGCCGAGGGTGCGGGCGGCCTGCCCTGACGTGGCGGTGCCGACCACCTCGTAGCCGGCGGCGGTGTAGGCGTCGGCGACGGAGTGCAGGGCGGTCGTCTTCCCGGCCCCGGCCACGCCGAGGACGAGCGACACCCGCCGGCCTTCGCCGCAGATGCCGTGGACGGCGGCGGACTGGCAGGACGTCAGCGGACGGCCCAGGACCGACTCGGTGCGCCGGATCGCCGCCTCGACCATCGGGTGCGGCACCACGCCGGCTCCGGTCACCCCTGTGTTGCGGGCCACGACCTCGTCGATGGCGGCCTCGGTGGCGAGCGTGGTGGCCGTGGCGTAGACACGGTCCCGGGCGCCGACCACTCCCACGAGCGGGACCGTGTCCGGCACCGCCAGGACCCGGGAAACCATCCGGCGCAGGTCCTCGACCGGCCTTCCGAAGAGGCCCGGTGCGACGGCCACCACGATGTCGGCGGCGTTGAACACCTTGTCGGCCGTGAGATCGCTCTCGGGGCCGAGCACCTGGCGGAGACAATCGAGGACTTCGCGTTCGCTGAGGGGGCTCGGCAGCTCGGCGTCCCGGCCGGCCAGGTCGACAGCGGCGACGAGCTCGGGCACGGTCCAGCCGACCTCGGCCAGTTCGGCTCGCCAGCGGGGCATCAACTCCCCGAGGGGGGTGTGCCGCTTGACGGCCCGGGTGTCTCGGGCGGCGTCGTTGCGGGCCCGGTAGCTGTCGGTGCCCCGGGCGTCGACGGCGTCGGTGATCTCCGCCGCTCGCTTCGAGTGTTGCTCGAGGACCTCGTCGGGGATCCCGGCGATCCGCCAGTGGCCCAGCCGCCCGGAGGGACCGGGGTCGGCCTCGATGGCGTAGCCCAGCCCGACCGCCACCCGGGCGGCGGCCACCCGCCCGGCCATGGTGGCGGCGTGGAGATGATCCCGCCACAGGATCGAGTCGGCCGCCTTCCAGCCACCCTGGCCGTCGAGCATCTCGACCGCGTTGGCGACGAGGACGTGGTCGTGGGGGCAGGGGTCACCGGCCCGGGAGGTGGCGTGGCGGGTGTGGGCATAGACCAGGCCGCTGGTCGGGGTCTTGAACCGGAGGCGTCCTCGGCGGCCGCCCCGCTGGCAGGTCACTCCCTCCAGGTAGGCGAGGGTGGCGTCCCGTTCGGCGTCGAGGATCCGGTGCATGTCATCGGCCCGGCCGATCACCCCGAGTTCGGCCACGACGACCAAAAGCGCCGCCAGTCGCCGAACCCTGTCCGTCCCCCCGTTCCTGATGGCCATGCTGGCCGAGCACCTGGCCGCCACCGGCCGACCCGGCCCCGACGACCTGGTCTTCACCGCCCCCGCCGGCGGCCCGCTCCGGGTCGCCAACTTCCGCCTCCGGATCTGGGCCCCGCGGTCGAGGCGGCCGGCCTCGGCGACCTCACCTTCCACGGCCTCCGCCACGCCGCCGCCTCCTTCATGGTCGGCGCCGGCGAGCACCCCAGGGTCATTCAACACCGCCTCGGCCACTCGACAGCCCGCCTGTCCCTCGAGCTCTACGCCCACGTGTCCGAAGCCGCCGACCGGGACGCCGCCGCCCACCTCGACACGCTGTTCACCGCAGCTCTCGCTCCGACGGCCCAGCAACACCCGACCCATGCCTGATGTGCCGTCGCCGGTCCCCCTCCGAGGGCCCAGGATTCGCCGGGCACCGGTTCCGGAGGACGCGCGGATCGTCGTCCGTGGCGACGATGTCGACCCGGCGATCAGCGGCCACCAGGCGGAGAGGTTCCTCCAGCGGTTCAGAGACTGGGGACGGTACGGGCTCTCCGGCTACTACGCCCGCAACGACGCCGAAGTGAACGACCTGGCGGCCGACCACCTGGAGCGTTTCCCCCTCCTCGGCCTCTTCGGCATCCGGGAACTC
>JAICYE010000319.1 GCA_025934385.1 Acidimicrobiia bacterium
AGGACGGTGTCCCCGTCGACGACGAGCACCGGGCGGAAGCTCACCTCGTCACCCTCGGACGCGTGGAGCCGCTCGACGGACAGGCTCTGGCCTTCCTCGACCCGTTCCTGCTTGCCGCCTGTCTTGATCACTGCGTACACAAGCGTCAAAGCATACAGGACGGGTCGCGACGCGAGGGCCCGAGCTCGACGACGGGTCGAGCGCGAGGGCCGAAGCCGAGGACGGGTGGCGCCGGAGGGAGGGGCCCGCCGAGCGCAGGTGGGACGGCCCCCTCGGCGACAGGACCCGTCCGGGCTCCCCTGAGGCGACAGGACCCGTCCGGTCTTGGAGACGGGCCTAGAGGAGGGACTCGTCGAAGACGATCCCCCGGCCGCCGCAGGTCGGGCAGGTCTCCGAGAACGACTCCACCAGACCCTCGGAGATCCGCTTCCGGGTCATCTCGACCAGGCCGAGCTCGGAGATGTCGAAGACCTGGGTGCGGGTCTTGTCCCGGGCCAGGGCCTCCTTGAACTTGCGGAGGACCTCCTCCCGGTTCTTCTTGATCTCCATGTCGATGAAATCGATGACGATGATCCCGCCGATGTCCCGCAGCCGCAGTTGCCGGGCGACCTCCTCGGCCGCCTCGAGGTTGTTGGCGAAGACGGTCTCCTCCAGGTTGGAGCGGCCGACGTTCTTGGCCGTGTTGACGTCGATGACCGTCAGCGCCTCGGTCCGCTCGATGATGAGCGAGCCACCCGACGGCAGCCACACCTTGCGCTCCAGGGCTTTGTGGAGCTGCTCGTGGACGTGGTAGCGCTCGAAGATCGGCAACGGGTCCTGGTAGAGCTCGACCCGGTCGGCCAGCTCGGGGGTGATGGCCTCGACGTAGCGGCGGATCTCCTCGTAGAGGCCCGGGTCGTCGATGATCACCCCCCGGTACTCCTTGTTGAACTCCTCTCGGATGACCCGGATGGCGAGATCGGGCTCCTGGTGGAGGAGCAGGGCCGGGCGACTGCGGGCCGCCTTCTTGGAGATCTCGTCCCACTGGGCCGAGAGGCGCTTCAGGTCGCGGGCCAGCTCGTCGGCGCTGGCGCCGTCGGCGGCGGTGCGGACGATGAGCCCGTTCTCCGCCGGCCGGATCTCGTCGAGGATCTTGCGCAGCCGCTTGCGCTCGTCGTCGGAGAGGCGCTTGGAGATGCCGTAGGTGCCGGGCTGATTGGGGATCATGACCACGAACCGGCCGGCCAGGCTGACCTCCTGCGTGAGGCGGGCGCCCTTGGTGCCGATGGGATTCTTCGTCACCTGCACGGTGACCGACTGGCCGTTCCGCAACAGCCGCTCGATCTTGGGCCGGCGGCCCTCGATCTCGGTCTCGTCGAAGACGACGTCGTCGCGGTAGAGGACGCCGTTCTTCGGCGTGCCGATGTCGACGAAGGCCGCCTCCATGCCGGGCAGGACGTTCTGGACCTTGCCGAGGTAGATGTTCCCGTCGATCTGGGTGGTGGTGTCGGTCGGTCGGGAGACGTAGTGCTCGACCAGGCTCCGCCCCTCGAGGACGGCCACCTGGGTCGCCACGCCGCCCCGGACCGACACGCACATGAGGTAGCGGCCGGTCGGGCGGCCCTTGCGGGTGCGCCCCTTGCGGCGTTCGAGCGCCGCCTCGTCGAGCTCGTCGAGCATGGCCTCGACCTCGGACTGGCGGGCCTTCTCGGCCGTCGCCGCCGCGCTCCGGCCCCGGCCCCGGCTCGGCGCCGATGCCGTCGCACCGGCGGCCGTTGCCGCCGGAGCGGCGTCGGCCGCCCCGCCTCCGCCTGAGCCCCGGCCCCGGCTGCGACGCCGGCGGGTGGATGTGGCCCGGGCGGCGCCGTCTCCGTCGTCGGCCGCCGGGCTGGTGGTCGGAGCGTCGGCGGCCGGAGCGGCGGCGGGCGCAGAGATCTCGAGTGAAGCGGACGCCGACGCCGTGGCGGACCGGGCCCGTCCGCCCGAGGCCGCCGCGGTCGACCGGGACCGCCCGCCGGACGGGCGATCGACGGTCTCCTCGTCGTCGGCCGCCGAAGTCGCCGTCGAGCGGGACCGCCCGCGGGCCGGGCGACCGGCGCTCTCGCCGCCGGCGGCCGGTTTCCTGTCCGGCGCCGACGCCGTCGGCTTCTCGTCGGAGGCGGCCGCAGCGGGCCTGTCGGCTGCCGGACCGGGGCGGCCCGGCAGCGACACCTCCACCGGCCCCGACGACGGCCCGGAGCCGTCGGTACCGGCGCCGGCGGCCGTCTTCGCCGCCGCGCCGGCCCGGGAGCCGCTTTGCCGGCTCCGGGTCGACCGTGCGGGAGCCGGGCCGGTCTTCTCGGTCAGGTCGACGGCTTCGTCGCCACCGACATCGTCGATGTCGACCGAATCGTCGTTGTCGTCGTCGTTGTCGTCGTTGTCGTCGTCGGCCGAATCAGCCGAACCCGGGGCCGCCGATGACGGACGCCGCCGGTTGCGGCCACCTCGCGATCCTCGACGCCGCCGCTTGCGGACGGTGACACCTTCCTCGCCGCCCCCCGCCGGGGCCGGCCCTCCCTCGCCCTGCTCCGGCCGCGTAACGGCAACCGGCTCGTCGGAGGCCGGGCGGACCTCCGGAACGATCTCGTCGGACATGGAACCCTTTCGTCGTGTCGCGCGCCGGGACGGCGCGCCGGCGCCCGCCGGCCGACGCAGGGGTCGGCGCGAGGCGCGGAGTCGAATGGTCACGGGCGCCGCCGGCGCCCTGATCGATCTGGTCAAACTTGGGGACGTGACGAGCCCGGGACGATGTCGCCCGCATCCACCCCCACACCGCCAGGGCCCGCAGCCAACCGGCCACCAGGGCCAGGACCAGGACCGCTCCGGCGGCCGTCACGGACGATCGCCCGGCTGGGGATATCACAGCGCGATCAGCAGGGGCTCCTGGCCGGGCGGGCCGCCGAACCGTCAGCGGGGAAGGGCGGGCAGCGGGGCTTCCGCGGCCACGACCCGTCCCGGCGAACCGGGCGGGCTCGAACGCCTCGGCCAGCAGCGGTTCAGTCCGCGGCCAGAGGGTGTTCATCACGTTGCGACCAGTCTAGCGGTCGGCGCCAGGGCCGCCCCAGTGCCGGCCGGGCAACGCTTGGCGACATTGGCCGCCAAACCGACGCCGGCGAAGCAGGCCAGCATCGACGACCCGCCGTAGCTGAGGAACGGCAGCGGGATCCCGGTGATCGGCGTGATGCCCATCGTCATCCCGACGTTCTCGGTGACCTGGAAGACGAGCATGGCCAGCATGCCGGCACAGCACAGCGCGGCGAACGGCTCCGTGGCCCGCCACGCCGCCCGCCAGATCCTCCAGGCCAGCAGGGCGAACAGGGCCAGCACCGTGGCGCCGCCGACGAGGCCGAACTCCTCTCCCACCACGGTGAAGACGAAGTCGGTGTGCTGCTCGGGTACGTACGCCAACCGGGTCTGGCTGCCGGAGAAGAGCCCTTCGCCGGCCAGGCCGCCCGATCCGATGGCGATCTTGGCCTGTTCGAGGTTCCAGGTGGCGCCCCGGGGGTCGGCCGATTGGTGCAGGAAGCCGGTCAGCCGCTCGACCTGGTAGGGCGCCAGTACGCCGGCCCGCAGCACCCCGGCCACGGCCAGGATTCCGAACAGCGCCAGCAGCGCCAGATGGCCGGCCCGGGCGCCGGCCACGGCGACGATGCCGGCGGCCAGGGCGACGAGGACCATGGCCGTCCCCAGGTCGGGTTGCAGCAGCACCAGCCCGATCGGCATCGCCACCAGCAGCAGGGCGCCGAGGAGCCGCCGCCCGTCGAGCGGGCCCCGGGCCCGGGCGCCGTGCGCCGCCAGCGCCAGTACCAGGGCCGGCTTCATCACCTCCGCCGGCTGGAG
>JAICYE010000424.1 GCA_025934385.1 Acidimicrobiia bacterium
AAGTTCGCGGCCGCCTGGCCGGCGGAGTTCCCGCCGCCGACGACGAAGACGTCCTTGCCCCGCACGCCAGGGGCTTCGCTGGTCGCCGCCCCGTAGTACACGCCGGCGTGCAGCAGCCGCTCGAGGCCCGGGACGTCGAGGCGCCGCCAGCTGACCCCGGTGGCGCACAGCACCGAGCGGGACCAGATGCTGCCGCCGTCGGAGAGCTCGCTTCGGAACAGAGCACCGTCGGGTCGACCGGTGACGACGTCGCGCAGCACGATGATCTCGGCGCCGAACCTGACCGCCTGCTCCCGGGCGCGGCTGGCGAGCTCGACCCCCGGGATGCCTTCGGGAAAGCCGAGGTAGTTCTCGATCCTGGAGCTGGTCCCAGCCTGCCCGCCAGGTGCGTCGCGCTCTATGACGGCGGTGGTCAGGCCCTCGGAGGCGGCGTAGACCGCGGCAGCCAGACCGGCCGGGCCCGCGCCGACGATGGCGAGATCGTAGGTGTCCGTCGACGGCTGCGTCACGAGACCAAGCCGGTGCGCCACGTCGACGAGCGTGGGGGACTCCAGGCGGGTGCCGTCGTCGAAGGTGCACACCGCGATGCCGGCGGGTCCCTCGTCGTCGCGATAGACGAACGCCACGTTGGCCCGGGTGAGGAAGTCCCGGATCGGAAATGCGGCCGACCCGCCCGTGATGATCACCGCGGCTGCCACCGAACGGTTCCGGTCAGGCCTTCATGTCCGCTTCGCGGGCGAAGCCGAAGACGCCGGCCAGCATGAGCAGGAGCCCGATGACGGCGATCGGTGCGCCGAACACCAGCCCGTCGGCCACGACGACCGCCCCGGCGGCCAGGACGAAGGGCCAGGCGCTGGAGGACGGGAAGTAGCCCACGTCGCCCGTCCCGTCGGCCGGGTCGGCGTCGCGGAGATCCTCGGGACGGGCGCCGACGCGCCGGTGCTGCAACCACAGCCAGGCGGACACGAAGGCGAAGGCCGGCACCGAGACGGCCAGCATGGTCGTCCCGGCGTCCTCGTAGCTCACGAACCAGTAGGCGGCCGCGGTGACGGTGAAGAACCCGGCCGCCCCCGCGAACAGCTGCCACTCGACCTTCACGCCGGCGCCCCTTCCGCGGCCCGTTGCCGGGCGTCGAAGACCGGTCGCTCCGAGCGGATCAGGGGCAGTTCGTGGAAGTTGTGCTCCGGCGGCGGCGACGACGTGGCCCACTCGAGCGAGTAGCCGCCCCAGGGGTCGTCGCCCGCGGGCACGCCCTTCCTGGGAGTGACGATCAAGTTCCACAAGAGGAAGAGGGTTCCGACGGCGAGGATCGCCGCCCCAATGCTCGACACGAGGTTGAGGAAGCTGAACCCGGCGCCGGCCGAATAGGTCGCCACCCGGCGGGGCATGCCCCGCAGGCCCAGGAGGTGGTGGGGCCAGAAGGTGATGTTGAAGCCGATGAAGGTCAGCCAGAAGTGGATCTTGGCCAGCCGTTCGTTCAGGAGCCGCCCGGTGACCTTCGGGTACCAGAAGTAGAGGCCGGAGAAGAACCCGAAGGCGGCCGAGCCGAAAAGGACGTAATGCATGTGGGCGACCACGAAGTAGGTGTCGGTGACGTGGTAGTCGACCGGCGGGGCGGCCAGCATGGGGCCGGTCAGGCCGCCGATGAGGAAGACGAGCAGGAAGCCGACTGCAAAGAGCATCGGCGACTCGTAGGTGATGTGGCCGCGCCACATGGTGGCGATCCAGTTGAACATCTTGACGCCGGTCGGTACCGCGATCAGGAAGGTCATGAACGAGAAGAACGGGGCGTTGACCGCGCCGGTGGCGAACATGTGGTGGGCCCAGACCGCGGTCGACAGCGAGGCGATGGCCAGGGTGGCGAAGACGAAGCCCTTGTACCCGAAGACGGGCTTGCGGGAGAAGACGGGGATGACCTCGGTGACCACCCCGAAGAAGGGCAGGGCCACGATGTACACCTCGGGATGCCCGAAGAACCAGAACAGGTGCTGCCACAGGATGGGCTCGCCCCCGCCGGGCGTGTCGAAGAAGTGGGCGCCGAGGTGGCGGTCGGCGTAGAGCAGGGCCAGGCCGGCGGTGAGCACCGGGAAAGCCAGCACGGCCATGGCCGACACCAGGAACATGTTCCAGGTGAAGATCGGCATCCTGAACATGGTCATGCCCGGGGCTCGCAGGCAGATCACCGTGGTGATGATGTTGATCCCGGTGAGGACGGTGGCCACCCCGGTGATGAGCACGCCCATGATCCACAGGTCCGAGCCGGCGCCGGGGGAGTGGATGGCGTCCGACAGGGGCGTGTAGGCCGTCCAGCCGAAGTTGGCCGCCCCGCGGGCGGTGAGGAAGCCCGACACCATGGTCAGGCCGCCGCCCAGGTACAGCCAGTAGGACAGGGCGTTCAGCCGGGGAAAGGCCATGTCGGGGGCGCCGAGCTGCAGCGGGATCAGGTAGTTGGCGAACCCGAACCCCATGGGCACGGCGAACAGGAACATCATGATGCTGCCGTGCATGGTGAAGAGCTGGTTGTAGGTCGACGGGCTGACCAGCTTCTGGCCGGGCTGGGCCAGCTGGGCCCGCATCAGCAGGGCGAGGACGCCGCCGAACAGGAAGAAGAGGAAGGCGGTGACCATGTAGAGGACGCCCACCTTCTTGTGGTCGGTGGTCGTCACCCACCCGACCAGGCCTCCATGGGCCGTACCCCGGCGGGCCGGCCGGGGAGGCGGCGGCGCCGGCCGCTCCTCGAGCAGCGTCACCCGGCCACCCTAGGACGTGGCCGGCCCCCACCGGTCATCGCTCTGCCGCCCGTCACAGGGCGACCCCGCCTGCGCCCGTCACCGGGCGATCCCGCCTGTGCCCTCACCGGGAGACGCTGGCCTGGCG
>JAICYE010000247.1 GCA_025934385.1 Acidimicrobiia bacterium
CCTCACCCGGGAGACGCTCCTGGAGCGGGTGTGGGGCTACGACTATCTCGGCGACTCCCGGCTGGTCGACATGGCCATCAACCGCCTCCGGACGAAGCTCGGTGACGACCCCAAGGCTCCCCGCTACATCACGACGGTCCGCGGTGTCGGCTACCGGTTCACCCGCGACTGACCCACTCTCCTTCCGGCGCCGGCTCACGCTGGCCTTCGTGCTCGTCGGCGCCGCCACCGGCGCCGTGCTGGTGGCCGCCTCGCTCTTCACGATCTCGGCCTACCGCCACCGGTCCTTCGTCCGGGCCGCCCGCCGGGAAGCGGAGCTCAGCCTCCTCCCCGGGCCGGACCGGTTCTCGCCGGAGCGCCTCGACGACCTGATCCAGGAGTTCCGCCAGCGGGGCGGGTTCGAGACGGTGGTCGTGACCCCCACCCGGGTGGTGACGTCGTCGCCGGCCGTCCCGGCCGCGGCGGTCCCGGCGTCGTTCGCCGGCGAGGTGACCGACGGCGGCCTCCAGCAGCGCCAGACGACGATCCACGGCCGGCCCTACCTGCTCCTCGGCGGGACGCCGACGCCCGGCGTGAAGGTCTTCTTCTTCTTCTCGCTGGCCGACCTCCGCCACGGCCTGTGGGAGTTCGCCGTCGTCCTGTCCCTGTGGTGGGCGCTGGCGGTGGTGGCGTCGGCGGCCTTCGGCAACATGCTGGCCCGCACCCGGATCGCGGCGCTGTCGGAGAGCCGGGAACGGGAGCGGCGCTTCACCTCCGACGTCGCCCACGAGCTGCGCACCCCGCTGGCGGCCATGGTGTCGGCGGCCGGGATGCTCGGCGAGGAGCTCGACCTGCTGCCGCCGTCGGCCCGTCCGCCGGCCGCCCTGCTGGTGAAGGACGTGTCCCGCCTCTCGGAGCTCGTGCAGGAGCTGCTGGAGCTGGCCCGGCTCGATTCCGGGCAGGAGGGGCTCCACGTCGAGCGGCTGCGGCTGGCCGAGGCCCTGGCGGCGGTGAGCCGCACGATCCTTCCGACGGACCAGCCGGTGGTCGTCGACGTCGCCCCCGACATCGAGGTGCTGGCCGACCGGGCCCGGTTCCGCCGGGTGAGGGCCAACCTCCTGAGCAACGCCGTCCGCCACGGCGGGGGCGAGATCACGATCCGGGCCCGGCGGGCCGGCACCGAGGCGGCCATCGACGTCGCCGACCGCGGGCCGGGCATCCGCCCCGAGAGCCTGGAGCGCATCTTCGACCGCTTCCACAAGGAGGACACGGCCCGCAGCGCCGCCGGCTCCGGCCTCGGGCTGGCCATCGCCCTGGAGCACGCCAAGGCTCAGGGCGGCACGCTCCGGGCCGCCAACCGGCCCCGCGGCGGCGCCAGCTTCACGTTCACGCTCCCGCTGGCCGCCCCGGCCCCGTTGCGACCCGGCGACGCCGGCGGCGGGCCGGATCGAGGAGCGACGGCATCTGGAGCCCCTCCGCCTTCGGATCGAGCAGCCACCAGAACCACACCGCCAGCCGGCGGATGAAGCCGACGAAACGGACCTCGGGAGCACCCGTTCCGGGGCTCCCGAGGTCCAGTTCGGTCTGCAGCGGGTACGTCAGCCGTTCAGCGGCTTCGTCGGGAGCACCACCTTTCCGAAGGTGGAGTTGATGACACCGGCGAAGCTGGCGTACCAGGCGACGGCGGCCGTCGCGAGCCCGAAGTACCCCCCGAGCTTGGACAGGCCCGACGATGTGCCCCACTCCCCGAATGCGAGGAGGAAGAACGTGATGGTAAGCAGGAAGAAAATGATGTTGACCGCCGCCGTCGTTCTGAACGAGGCGATCCACATATAGAGGCTGAAGATGCCCCAGGCGAAGAGGTAGAGCCCGACCGCCTGGGTGGCGTTGGCCTTCGGCACCTTGCCGGCGTAGAAGACCACGAACGCCCAGAAGCTGATCCAGAAGGCGCCGTAGGAGGCGAAGGCGGTCGCCCCGAACGTGTTGCCCTTCTTGAACTCCCACATCCCGGCCAGCAGCTGGGCTATCCCGCCGTAGGCCAAGGCCAGGCCGAGCACGATCGGCTCCGTGCCCTTCTGGACCCATCCGGCGTTGACGGCCGAGAGGACGAAGGTGGTGAGTGCGAAGCCTCCCAACCCGAGCGGGGCGGGGTCGGCGATGCTCCCTGCGAGAGCTGAGACCGTCTCGCGGGCGACGGCGGTCGATCCCGCCATCGGGTCCCTCGATTTCTCCACCGCGATGTCGTGGTCTGAAGCCACGTCAGCCATACAGCGACTCCTTTCGCCTCCCCTTTGCACGCTCTGCGCGTAAGGATCAGCCTTTCTTATTCCTTGTCACTGGACGGTCACTGTTCCGTCACAGTTGTGTCACAGGCCCTTCAGGAACGGCCTTCCAGACGCCCGAGCAGGTCGTCGAGATCCAAGATGTCGACAGTGCCCGCCAGCCCTCGGAGCGCCCCGTCGTCCCCGATGACCGGCAGGTATTCGACGCCGGCGGCGACCATGGCCGTCAGCGCCTCGCCGATCGTCCAGTCCGGGCGCCCGATTGGCGCATCGGTCCGCATCACCGCGCCGATCGTCGTCGCCGGCCACCGTTCGGGGTCAACGGCCAGGACGTCATCCAGGAACACGATGCCGACGTAGGTGTCGCCGCCACCGTCAGCGGCGGCCAGCACCGGAACGGCCCGGCGCCGGGACAGCGCCACGTGGGCGGCGAAGAAGCGGCTCAGCGTGTCGTCGGGCCGGGCCGTGGGGACGTCGGTCACGAGGACCGATTCGATCGGCAGGTTGGCGCGCTCCTCGACGTGGCCGAAGCGCCGCCGGGCCTGGTAGGGCGACACGGACGCCGTCCCCATCATCAGCTGGGCCACGACGGCGGCGAGGAGCCCCGGCACGACGAAGCCCGGCCGGCCGGTCGCCTCGGCCACGAACATCACCGCCGCCAGCGGCACCCGGTAGCCGGCGCCGAGGAAGGCGGCGATGCCGAGGACCACGAACAGCGACTCGTTGGGCCCTCCCACCGCCCCGCCGATCAGCCGCCCCGTCAAGGCGCCCTGCACCACCAGCGGCACGAACAGCCCGCCGACGCCGCCGCCGGCCACGCTGGTGGCCGTGGCCACCACCCGCATGGTGGCCAGCAGGGCGATGAGCGGCAACGCCCGCCCGGGGTCGAGCGACCACTCCACCGCCCGGTAGCCCGGCCCGAGGGTGAAGGACTTCCCGTCGAAGGCGGCGTGGGACGCCACGGCCAGACCCGCCAGCACCGCTCCGCCCACCGCCACCCGCTGCCAGGCCGGCAGCCGGCCGGAGAGGGTCTTGGCCGCCCGCAGCAGCCAGGCGAACACCCGGGCGCCGATGCCGCAGGCGATGCCGACGACGGCGGCGCCGATGATGTCCCGGGCGTCGATCGGCGGGCGGCCCCCCACCGGGATGAGCGGGTCGGTGCCGTTGAGGGCGGCGAAGGTGGCGTAGCCGGTGGCCGCCCCGACCAGCGCCGGGAGGAGGGCGTTGCTGGCCAGGTCGTCCTGGTAGGGGACCTCGAGGGCGAACACCGCCCCGGTGGCCGGCGCCTTGAAGATGGCGGCCACCCCCGCCGCCGCCCCGGCGATCAGCGCCGTGTGGGGATCGAGGGCCCAGAGCCGGGGGCGGTGCCGGCGCTGGAGGGCGGCCCCGACGGCGGTGCCGAGGTAGATCGACGGGCCCTCGAAGCCCAGGGCCGCCCCGCCGCCCAGCGTCGTGATGCTGGCCAGCAGCTTGCCGAGGACGGGCCGGAGGGCGAACCGGCCCTCCGGGTCGACCACCGAGCGGATGTACTCGTCGGCGGTGGCCGCCCCGGCCCCGCCGGCCACCCAGTGGAGGGCGGCGGCGGCCAGGGCCAGCCCGACCGGCGGGCCGAGGGCCTCGACCCAGACCGGCGTCGACGTCAGCCAGCCGAAGATGGCGTTGGCGGTGATCCGGTCGAAGGCGGCGACGCCGAGACCGGTGAGGACCCCGATCACCGCGGCCAGCATCACGACCTCGCGGCCGCGGCCCAGCAGGCGGCGGATCTCGGCGGTCCGGCCGTCGAGGGCGAACCGCCGGATCGTCACGGAAGATGCAGGCTACAAGGCGGCCACCGAGACGATCGGCCGAGCCGGCGGGTCGGCGCCGAGCGACCCGGCGAAGGCGCCGCTCGAGAAGTTGAAGATGCCGCCGTCCTCACCGACCATCAGGTAGCCGTCGCCGAAGCGGACCATGCCGGTCACCGGCCGGTTGAGCTTCCGGCCTCCCATCGAGCCCCGGAACGGCGCGTCGAAGGCGAAGATGCCGCCGTCGGAGGCGACGAGCCAGTAGCCGCCGCCGTCGGCGTCGGGCACCAGCGACTCGACCGGGGCGTTGAGCTTCCTACCGCCCATGGAGCCGGCGAAGCGGGCGTCGCCGAAGGCGAAGATCCCGCCGTCGGAGGCCACCATGTAGTAGCCCCGGCCGGTCGGCGTCGGGATCGAGTCGAGCACGGGCCCGTTGAGCGCCACCCTGGCCATGTCGCCGTAGGAGGTGGCGTCGCCGAACGGGACGACCCGGCCCCGGGTGGTGAAGATCCAGTAGCCCCGCCCGGTGGGCGTGGCCGACTGGCTCGTGACCGTCTCTCCGGGCGCCAGCCCGCCGGCCAGACTGCCGAGCCGGGGGGCGTCGCCGAAGCCTGAGACCCCGCCGCGCCCGTCCACCACCCAGTAGCCGGCGCCCGACGGCGTCGGCTCGAGGTCGACGGCCTCGACGCCGGCGGGGAC
>JAICYE010000128.1 GCA_025934385.1 Acidimicrobiia bacterium
CCGGTCGTCACCGTCTTCCCGCCCGGAGAGGCCGTGACGGTGTACTGGTACACGGCGCTGCCGCCGTCCGACGTCGGCGCCTTCCACTTCACCACGGCGGTGGCGTCGCCGGCCGTGGCGGTGACGGTCCGGGGGGCGGACGGCGGGCTCGGCGGCACCACCCAGTCCACCGTGGCCGAGGCGGAGAGGGCGCCGCTCGAGGCCGTCACCGTTGACGTCCCCGCCTGCGCTGAGGTCAGGGTGAGGTCGGCCACACCGCTGGTCGTGGTCACCGACGTCGTGGTCGGTGCCGCCGTCCCCGGCCCGGAGACCGTGAACGACACGACGGTGCCGTCGGCCACCGCCGCCCCCGACGGTTCGGTGACCGTGGCGGTGACGTGCTGGGTGACGCCGACGTTGACCGTCGACTGCACCGGGCTCAGCGAAAGCTGCCCGGTCGGCGCCGGCCCCCAGGTGGTCGCCAGCGAGGCCGAGCTGACCATGGCGCCGGGGACGCCCACCGCCGCCACGGCGTTGGTCGTCCCGGTGTGCGACGACGTGAAGCTCACCGAGGCGTGACCCGAGGACAGCGGCGCCGTCGTCACCGGGCCCATGAACCGCGCCTGGCCGAAGGCGAACACCGCGCCGTCCCGGCCGAAGAGCCAGTAGCCGCCGGCCGTGGGGCGCAAGCCGACGATCGACCCGCCGAGGGGCTGGCCGCCGGTCGAGCCGTAGAACGTTCCGGTGCCGCCGAAGGAGAAGACACCGCCGTCGGCGGCCACCAGCCAGTAGCCGTTCCCCGACGGGATCGGAGCGAGGTCGACGATGGGCGAATTGAGGGTCATACCGCCCATCGAGCCGAAGAAGCGGGCATCACCGAAGGCGAAGACGCCGCCGTCGGAGGCCACCATCCAGTAGCCACGCCCGGTAGGCGTGGCCTCGAAGCTCACGACGTTCACCGCGTAGCCGCTGGTGTCGCCGTAGAACTGGGCATCGCCGAAGGTGAAGACCTGGCCGCCGGAGCTTGCCAGCCAGTAGCCCTTCCCGGTCGGGGTGACGCCCATCCCGAGGATGGGGTGGGCGAGCGAGACACCGGCCAGTGAGCCGGCGAAGACGGCGTCGCCCCGGGCCACGACGGTTCCGTCGGCGGCGGCGATCCAGTAACCCTTCCCGGTCGGCGTGGCCCGCAGGTCGACGACCGGGGCGGCGAGGGCGCCGGCGTCGCCGTAGGAGACCGCCGAGCCCTCGGCGAGGATGCTGCCGGTGCTGCTGGCCAGCCAGTAGCCGGTGCCGTCGGGCGTCGGGGCGAAGGCGGCGAACGGCCCGCCGGCCAGCGGGCCGGGCAGGGTGTCGACGCCGAACGTCACCACGGTCCCGTCGGCCCCGTCGGCGGTGGCGGTCACCTGGTGGGCGTCGCCGACGACGGCGGTGCCGGCCGACTGCGACAGCGTGATGCTGCTCGGCAAGGCCACGACCCGGATGGCCTGCTGCGCGGTGTTGTCGGCCGGCGAGGCGTCGGGCCCGTTGGCCGGGGCCACGGTGGCGCTGACCGCGACGTTGCCCGGGGTGGCCCCCATCTGCACCTGGAACTGGAGCGTGCTGGCGCCGGGGTTGGCCAGCGGCCCGGTGTCGCACAGCAGCGATCCCCCGTCGGTGTCACAGGACCAGGCGCCGGGGTCGACGCGGCCGACGGACGATCCCGCCGGGAGCGGGACGGTGAGGCGGGCGCCGGTGGCCGCCACGGAACCCGACGACGACACCGTGGCGGTGAAGCCCACCGCACTGCCGGCCGCCACGGTCGTCGGCGTGGCCCCGAGCGTGATGCGCAGGTCGGGGCTCGGGTTGCGCCAATCGACCTGGGCGGCCGCCTCCTGCCCGCCGGTGGTGGCGACGATGTAGCTGCGGCCGGTGGCGGACGAGCGGAAGGTGAACTGGGCCTTGCCCCGGGTGGTCGGCACGGTGGCCGAGCCGGGGTCCTCGGCGCCGGTGCCGCTGACCGTGAACAGCACCGGTGTCCCGTCGTCGACCAGGTAGCCGTTGGCGTCCTTGACGGTGGCGGTGACCGAGGCCGCCTGCGAGGTCAACAGCGAGCTCCCGTTGTCGTGCGTCAGGCTGATCGAGGCCGGCGGGCCCGAGGCCCAGTGGACTGCCACCGGGGTGGCGGTGGCCGTGGCCGGTGAACCGCCGATCGAGGCGCCGACGGTCGAGTCGCCGGTCGTGTCGGACGAGAACCGCAGCGTCGCCTGCCCGCCCACGGTCGTGACGGTGTAGCCGGCGGGGTTGGTCAGCGCCGGCCCGTCCCCGAAGGACCACACGCCGCCGTCGGTGGTGGCCATCAGGTAGCCGTGGCCGCCAGCGGTGCGGGTGATCCGGGTGACCGGCCCGTTGAGCGACACAGCGCCGAGGGAGCCGAAGAACTGGGCGTCACCGAAGGAGAAGATGCCGCCGTCGTCGGCCACCAACCAGTAGCCCTTGCCGTCGGCGGTCGGGGCCAGGCCGACGATCGGCCGGTTGAGGGTGAGGTTGTGGACGTCCCCGTAGAACGTGGCGTCGCCAAAGGCGTAGATCGCGCCGTTCGCGCCGAGCATCCAGTAGCCGCCGCCGGTGGGCGTGGGCTCCACCCCGATGATCGGCGCCGCCAGGGCCTGGTTGGCCGGCGAGCCGAGGAAGGGGGCGGCGCCGAAGGCGAAGATGCCCCCGTCGCTGGCCACCAGGTCGTAGCCCTGCCCCGAGGCGGTGGGGCTGATCCCGACGATCGGGTGATTCAGTGTCACGGAGCGGAGGTCGCCGTACCAGGTGGCGTCGCCGGCGGTGAGGACGTGTCCGTCGGCCGTGACGACCCAGTAGCCGGCGCCGCTGGGCGTGGCCCGGAGGTCGACGGCCGGGCTGGTCACCGGCGCGGGCGGCGTGACCATGACCGGGCTCGCCGCCCCGAAGCCGCCGACGGTCCCGTCGGCGTGGAGGGCCCAGCCGCCGGCACCGCCGGTGTAGAGGCCGAGCCCGACCAGCGGCGAGCCGACGGTGATGGCCTTGGCCGGCCCGGAGATCGTGAAGGTGACCGGCGTGCCGTCGGCCGCCGGTTGACCGGAGGCGTCGGTCACCGTGGCGGTCACGGTATGGACCTCACCCGGTGACCGGGTGGCGACGGCCTGGCTGAGGACGACGGTTGGTGCTCCAGCCGAGGCGGCCGGCGGCACGCCGAGGAGCAGCGACCCCATCGTGGCGGCGGTCAACGCTGCGGCCAGGGACGAGCGGAACGAGCGGAACAACCGGCACGAGCGCGGGGGAAAGGACACGATTTACCTTTTGTGGGCACGGAAGCACGGAAACGGGCGCGCCTGCCGGGGAACGGTCCTCCGGGGGCGCAGTGGAAACGGTGCTCGCCGGGTGGCGGTGACGGCGGGCACCGACAGCGTTGTGGCGTTCCGGCCCGTCAGGGCGGAAAGGACGAGGTCAGCCCGGTGTCGGGCGGCTGTACTGCTCTTGCCAGGTCTGGCCCCCGTCGGCGGTGGCCAGGATCGCGTCGCCGGGCGAGGGAGCGTTGCCCGCGGGCATCTTCATCCCGAGAACCCACCCAACGCTGGGGCTGAGGAACGAGGCGGCGGTCGGGTCCTGCAACGGCGGGATCGGTCGGGCGGGAACGTACACCGTGCCGCCGTTGGTCCCGATCACCAGGCTCACCGGGTTCGGCGCCAGAGGGGGCGTGTAGAGAACGAAGGCCGCGGCGTCGGTCCCGAGGGCGCTCATCGGTCCGGGGTACGTACCGCCCTCCCGGCGGGCCTGGATCTCCTTCGGCGCCGTCATGCCCTCCTTCATGACCGCGGTCCACTGGCCGTCGGCCGTCCCGCGGTAGATGACATAGGGCGAGTGGCTGGTGGCGGCGTTGGCCCCGGTGAAGAGGGCCCAGACCACGCCGCCCTGGGCGCACTGCAGCGCGGCCGGGTGCCAGCCGTTGACCTCGGCGTCGCCGGGAACGGCGAAGACCGGCGTCCAGGAGTCGCCGCCGGTCGTGCTGTGGGCGACGCGGTTGCCCACCGCCACCCAGCCCTCCTCCTGGCTGGTGAAGCACGTCGCCTCGGCGCCGCAGGGCGGCATGAGGTCGCCCCAGGTGTGGCCGCCGTCGCCGCTGCGGTAGAGCTTGCCGGCGCCGACGCCCCAGCCGAAGTGCTCGTCGACGAAGTGCACCTGGCGGAGCACGGTCCCGTCGTCGGGGGAGCCGTCGCCGACCCAGTGCTTCCCGCCGTCGACGGTGTCGTAGAGGGCCCGGTCGCCGACCGCCCAGGCGTGCACGGCGTCGACGGCGTCGACCTGCAGGAACGTGGCCCCGCCGGTGTAACGGGGTGTCCAGGTGTGGCCGTCGTCGGTGCCGAGGATCGTGCCCTTCCCGACGGCGAAGCCTTTCTGCGGGCTCACCATCTGGAGGTCGGCGAGGTTGCCGGGACTGCCGAGCTCGGCCGCGGTGCGGATCTTCGGACAGCCGGCCGGCGCGGCGGTCGACGCCGTGGTGGCCGGGACGGTGGTCGTCGTCGTCCGGGAGGCGGCGTTGGTCTTGTCGTTGGACGTCGGCGAGCTCGACGTGCAGGCGGCGGCGGCGAGCAGGCCGGTAACCGCCAGGAGGCGCAGTCGGATGATCACTCCCTCATCTTTGCCTGCGGCGCGGTCGCTACGGTGGCGGGGTGCCTTCGGGGGACGATCTCTTCGCCTCGGCGGCCGAGGCCCGGGTGGCGGCGTCGGCGCCCCTGGCCAGCCGTATGCGGCCCCGCACCCTCGACGAGGTCGTCGGCCAGCAGCATCTCCTCGGCCCGGGGAAGCCGCTGCGGGCGCTGATCGAGGCGGACCGGCTGTCGTCCTGCATCCTCTGGGGCCCGGCCGGCACCGGGAAGACGACGATCGCCCGGCTGGTCGCCCGGGCCACGGCCAAGGCCTTCGAGCCCATGTCGGCGGTGACCGCCGGGGTGAAGGAGGTGCGGGAGGTCGTCGAGCGGGCCCGGGGCCGGCTGGGAGAGCAGGGGCGGGGCACGATCCTGTTCCTCGACGAGATCCACCGCTTCAACCGCACCCAGCAGGACGCCCTGCTGCCCCACGTGGAGGAGGGGCTCCTCACGCTGATCGGCGCCACCACCGAGAACCCGTTCTTCGAGGTGAACGGCCCGCTGCGGAGCCGCTCGACGCTGTTCCGGCTGGAAGCGCTGTCGGTCGACGATCTGCGGGCGCTGATCGACCGGGCCTTGTCCGACCCGGGGCGAGGGCTGGCCGGCGGGCCGGCCGGGCCGGTCACGATCGACGAGGAGGCGGCGGCCCACCTCGCCGCCCGGTCCGACGGTGACGCCCGGGCGGCGCTCAACGGCCTCGAGGTGGCCGCCGCCCTCGCCGCCGAGGCCGGCCGCTCGGCCATCACGCTCGACGACGCCGAGACGGCCATCAACCTCCGGGCCGTCCGCTACGGGCGCGACGAGCACTACGACGTCATCTCGGCCTTCATCAAGAGCATCCGGGGCTCCGATCCCGACGCCGGCGTGTACTGGCTGGCCCGGATGCTGGAGGCGGGGGAGGACGCCCGCTTCATCGCCCGCCGCCTCGTGATCCTGGCCTCGGAGGACGTCGGCCTCGCCGACCCCATGGGTCTCGTCGTGGCCACCGCCGCCGCTCACGCCGTCGAGTACGTCGGCCTGCCCGAGGCCCAGCTCAACCTGTCGGAGGCGGTCATCTACCTGGCCACCGCCCCGAAGTCGAACCGGGCCGCCCTGGCCGTGTGGCGGGCCCGGGAGGACGTGCGGAAGGGGCCGTCGGCCGAGGTGCCCGTCCACCTGCGCGACGCCCACTACCAGGGGGCGAAGGCGCTGGGCCACGGCAAGGGCTACGTCTACCCCCACGACGCCCCGGCCGGCTGGGTCGACCAGCAGTACCAGCCCTCGGAGCTGTCCCGCCGGCGCTACTACGATCCGTCGGGGCGCGGGCACGAGGCGGTGGTGCGGGCCCGCCTGGCCCAATGGCGCAACGAGACGGAGGAGCCGGAGTGACCTGGGTGGCCGTGGCGCTGGCTGTCGTGGCCGCCGGGCTGGCGGCGGCGCTGGCCGTGGCGGTGGTGGCGCTGTTCCGCACGATCCGATCGCTCCGCCTGGTGGCCGACGACCTCAACCGGGAGGTCGTGCCGCTGCTGGCCAGCCTGGAGGCCGACGCCCGCCGGGCCGGCCAGGGCCTCGACAAGGTCGGCGACCTGGTCGGGGCGGCCGAGTCGGTCACCCGCCGGGTCGACGGCGCCTCGAAGCTGGCCTACGCCACCTTCTCCAGCCCGGTGGTGAAGGTGCTGGCCGTCGGCCACGGCGTGAGCCGGGTGAGCCGGCGACTGCGGGGGCGGCCGGAGTGCTGAAGCGCCTGCGCTGGCTGGCGATGGGGATGGGCGTGGGCGCCACGGCCTCGGTCTGGGCCCAGCGCCGGCTGAAGCTGTGGCTCCGGAGCCACACCCCGCCGGAGGTGGCGACGAGGGCCGCCCGGCGGTCGACGGAGCTGGCCGGGCGGAAGGCCGACGACGTCCGCAGCGCCCTGGCCGAGGGCCGGGAGGCCATGCGCCAGCGGGAGGCCGAGCTGCGCCGGCAGATCGACCTGCGGGACGACCGGCCGC
>JAICYE010000302.1 GCA_025934385.1 Acidimicrobiia bacterium
GGCGGCGGTTGATCGGCGGCATTTGGCGGCGGACGTGCAGGACCGCCATGCCGTCGCCGTCGCCGCCCTCGTGGACGCCGCCCTCGCCGCCGTCGCCGCCCTCGTGGACGCCGCCCTCGCCGCCGTCGCCGTCGCCGCCGTCGCCGCCGTAGTCGCCGTCGCCGTCATCGGTGTCGGACGGATAGGCGGCGAGGTCGAACTGCACGAGCCGGCCGAGGCTGCGGGCCACCGTCGAGCTGCGCCCGATGCGGTCTCCGAGCCCGAGGCAGCGCGACACGTCGGCCAGCCCCAGCTCGAATCCCGCCGGCTCGGCATCGAACCGGTCAGCCAGGTACCTGATCAGGAACAGGGCGCTGGGCCCGAGCGTCGGCAGCCAGAATTTTTCGGGGTATCGCGCCCTCGGGTCGTGTCCGAGGGTGTCGATGACGGGGTCAGTCCAGGGAAGGATGCGGATCGTCTCGTCCATAGGGGCCTCCTGGGCACGCGGCTCGGCGGGGGCGGAGGAAGGAGCGGCGGCGGACGCCGGCGACGGAGGACGATGGCGCGACGGAGGCGGGTGGCGGTGGTGACGGCGGGCCCGGGCCGCTCCCCAGCGCCCGAACGGGCGGCAGCCTAGGTACGGCGGCCGGGGGTCGGGCAAGCGATTTTTTCGGGGACCACCGCCGCATCGCCCGTACGATTTCCCCATGGAGGAACACCAGACCGATTCGGGGATCGAGATCCGGCCCGTCTACACCGCCGGCGACGTCGGCGGGGGGCTCGACGACCGGCTCAGCCGGCCCGGCGCCGCCCCGTACACCCGGGGCGTGTACGCCGAGATGTACCGGAAGCGGCGCTGGACGATGCGCCAGTACTCCGGCTTCGGCACCGCCGACGAGACGAACCAGCGGTTCCACTACCTCCTCCAGGCCGGCCAGACCGGGCTGTCGTGCGCCTTCGACCTCCCCACCCAGATGGGGTACGACTCCGACCACCCCCGGGCCGAGGGCGAGGTCGGCAAGGTGGGCGTGGCCATCGACTCGCTGGAGGACATGGAGCGCCTCCTGGCCGGCCTCCCGCTGGCCGAGGTCACCACGTCGATGACCATCAACTCGACGGCGGCCATCCTGCTGCTGCTCTACGAGCTGGTGGCCGAGAAGCAGGGGGTGCCGTCGACGGCCATCGGCGGGACGATCCAGAACGACCTGCTGAAGGAGTACATCGCCCGGGGGACCTACATCTACCCGCCCCGGCCGTCGATGCGGCTCATCACCGACATCTTCGCCTACTGCCGGGAGAACATCCCCCGCTGGAACACGATCTCGATCTCCGGCTACCACATCCGGGAGGCCGGCTCGACGGCCGTCCAGGAGATCGCCTTCACGCTCTCCAATGGCATCGCCTACGTGCAGGCGGCCATCGACGCCGGCCTGTCCGTCGACGAGTTCGCCCCCCGGCTGTCGTTCTTCTTCAACGCCCACAACGACTTCTTCGAGGAGGTGGCCAAGTTCCGGGCCGCCCGGCGCATGTGGTACCGGATCATGACCGAGCGTTTCGGAGCGGCCGACGAGCGCTCGAAGCTGCTCCGCTTCCACACCCAGACCGGCGGCTCGACGCTCACCGCCCAGCAGCCGGAGAACAACGTGGCCCGGGTCACGCTCCAGGCGCTGGCCGCCGTGTTCGGCGGCACCCAGTCGCTCCACACCAACAGCTTCGACGAGGCCCTCGGCCTGCCGACGGAGCGGGCGGCGAAGATCGCCCTGCGGACACAGCAGATCATCGGCTTCGAATCAGGCGTGACCGAGACGGCCGACCCCCTCGGCGGGTCGTACTTCGTCGAGTCCCTGACCGACGAGGTGGAGGCCGCCGCCTGGCGCTACATCGAGAAGATCGACGAGCTCGGCGGGTCGGTGCCGGCCATCGAGGCCGGCTTCATGCAGGACGAGATCGAGCGGGCCTCCTACGAGTGGACCAAGGCCGTCGACGAGGGCCGGAAGGTCATCGTCAGCGTCAACCGCTTCACCGAGGACGAGACCCTCCCGGCCGAGGTGTTCCCGATCGACCCGGCGCTGGAACGCAACCAGGCGGAGCGCCTGGCCGAGCTGCGGGCCCGGCGCGACGACGCCGGCGTCAAGGCGGCGCTGGAGGAGGTGCGGGTGGCGGCCCGGGGCACCCGGAACCTGCTCGTGCCGATGCGGGAGGCCCTGAAGCGCCTGGCCACCCTCGGGGAGGTCAGCAACGTCCTCCGGGAGGAGTTCGGCGAATACCGGCCCGGGGGGTAGCCGCCGGTGTCGCTCAGAGCGGGAGGTTCGGGTTGTCCTCCCGGAGGCCTTCCACGAAGCGGTGGAAGGCGATGTGGTCGGAGGTGATCGACTTCGTCTCCTCGCCCTTGCGGACGATGACCGTGTCGGCCGCCTGGGGCCCTGTGCCGATCGTCGCCCGGATCGGCTCCCACCCGTCCTCATAGATCAGGCGCCGGAGCTCCTCGAGCTCCGGATCGTCTCCCCACCCGGCCATGCGGTGCCCCTCCTTCGTTGTGCTGCCGGGCGGAACCTTAAAGCCAATCAGCCGGCGCGGCGCTGCTCCAGCGGGCGGTCGGGGACCGACGGCTGGGCCCGTTCCAGCTCCCGGCGGGCGAGGGCCACACCGCGGCGGCCGATGGCCCGGGTGCGGGAATCGAGGCGCCAGGGACGGCGGTCGCCCCCGTCGATCAGTCGCAGCTGTGTGGTCATGACAGGAGTATCCCCAGAGGCTGTGACACTTATGACGGGGTCCCGGAGCAGGGCTTGGCTAACGTGGCGCCTGTGCAGTGGGATCACGAGAAGCCGAAGAACCGGCTGCGGGAGCAGGAGGAACAGCTCCGGGAGTACGTCGCCCACCACCTCTACCCCTATTCCCCGTACTACCGGAGGAAGTTCGACGGCGCCGGCATCGCCCCCCGGAACATCACCGGGTTCGACGACCTGGGCAAGCTCGAGCCGACCCGGTGGAGCGACGTCAGCGCCGAGCCGGTGGCCTTCGTGCTCCGGCCGACCGAGCGGGCCATCATCCGCTTCGGGGAGCGCAAGCTCGTCTCGGCCATCACCCGGGCCAAGTTCCGGGGCAAGGTCTCCCAGGTCAACCGGGACCTGATCGACCCGGCCTACAAGCCGATCCACTGGCACTTCGACGGCGACGTCCCCGTCGGCTACTCGTCGGAGGACGTCGAGCGGCTCTGTGAGGCCGGCCGGCGCATCCTCCACCTGGCCGGGCTCACCCGCGACGACGCCATCGTCGACGTCACCCCGCCCGGCCCGTCACTGGAGTTCTGGCAGCTGGCCGACGGTGCCCGCAGCGCCGGGCTGTCGGCCGTCCACTTCGGCTCGGGAGTGGCGGGCGACCGGATCGCGGCGGCGGCGCCGACCGTGCTGGCCGGCCCGCCCGACGCCCTCGACGGGGCACTGGAGGCGCTCCGGGCCGGCGGGCACCACGTCGACGGGCTGCGCACGTTGCTGGTGCTCGGCTCGCTGCTCGACGATGCCGACCGGGAGGCGCTGCGGCGGCGGGGGCAGGAGGTCGGCGAGGCCGACCTCGACGTCGTGCTGTCGTGGGCGCCGGCCGGGGTGCGGGCGATGTGGGGCGAGTGCCGGGGCGGCCGCGTCTTCCACACCTATCCCGACTTCGAATGGCTCGAGGTGCTGCCCGACGGCGAGGTCGCCTGGACGTCGCTGGTCTGGCACGGCACGGTCTTCGCCCGGCTGCGGACGGGCGTGTCGGGCACGCTCGACGACGTCGCCTGCGAGAACTGCGGCCGGATCGGCCCCCGGCTGTCGGTGTCGTCGGCGTCCACCGCCCGGCGTCCGATGGCCACCTGGGCGGTGGCGGGGTCGGGGGCGACCGAGCCGGCGGCGGTGTCGGTGGGGGCGCCGACCCCCACGGCGGCGATGTTCGGGCCACCCCCGTCCGTCGGCGAGGAGGAGGACGAGGAGGACGAGGTGCAGGTGCTCGTCCCCATCGACACCGACGTCCTCCACGTCCTCGACGAGCA
>JAICYE010000494.1 GCA_025934385.1 Acidimicrobiia bacterium
CTGGAGGAGAACGACCAGTCGGCCCCCAAGCTGTCCGCTGCCGCCCTGACCCAGCACATGAGCCCCTCGCCCGACGACCTCCGCCCGTTCACGGTGGCCTCGACCACCGGCGGCGGGAGGTGGCGGGTGGTCGTGGTGAAGCGGACCTCGGTCGACGACGGCACCGTCATCTTCGGCGCCCGGCTGAACGACATGGACGCCACCCTCGGCCGGATGATGGCGGTGGAGGGCGTGGCCACCGTCCTCGTCCTCGCGGCCCTCGGGGCCATGGCCCTGTGGGTGCTGCGCCTCGGCGTGCGGCCGCTGGCCGACATGGCCGAGACCGCCGGGCAGATCGCCGCCGGCGACCTCTCCCAGCGGATCGAGCGGGACGACGACCGCACCGAGGCCGGCAAGCTCGGCGCGGCCCTCAACGCCATGCTGGAACAGATCGAGGAGGCCTTCGACGAGCGCGCCGCCACCGAGGAGCGCCTGCGTCGCTTCGTGGCCGACGCCTCCCACGAGCTGCGCACCCCGCTCACGTCGATCCGGGGCTACGCCGAGCTGTGGCGGGCCGGCGGCTTGAGGAACTCCGACGAGCTCGGGGAGGCCATGCGGCGCATGGAGCAGGAGGCCCGTCGGATGGGCCTGCTGGTCGACGACCTGCTGCTGCTGGCCCGTCTCGATCAGGGCCGGCCGCTGGAGACGGCGCCGCTGGCCTTCGACCGCCTCGTCGACGACTCTGTCCGCGACGCCCGGGCCGTCGAGCCCGACCGCCCGATCGACGTCACCGTCGAGCCCGTCACCGTCGTCGGCGACGACCACCGCCTCCGGCAGGTGGTCGGCAACCTCCTGGCCAACGCCAGGCTCCACACGCCGCCGGGCACGCCCGTCCACGTCAGCCTGCACACGACCGGCGAGCGGGCCCGCCTCGTGGTGGCCGACGAGGGCCCCGGGTTGGCCCCCGAGGTCGCCGACCGCATCTTCGAGCGGTTCTACCGGGGTGACCCGGCCCGCACCCGGGCCCGCGGCGGGAGCGGCCTGGGCCTGTCGATCGTGGCCGCGGTGGCCGAGGCCCATGGGGGAGGGGTGAGCGTCGATACCGCCCCCGGACGAGGCGCCCGGTTCGTCGTGGAGCTGCCGACCGCTCAGGCGGAGCGGATCAGGACGAGCGTGGCCTCCGGCACCTGAGGGTGGAAGTAGAGGACGATCCGGTCGCGGAGGGGTACCTCGCGCCGCTCCGGGGCGACCACCGGGGCCGGCTCCCGGAGATCGACGGCCTCGACGATGCCGAGGGCGAGCCCGGTGGCGAGCGCCGCCCCGGCGGTCCGCAGTCGGAAGGCGCGATCACCGAAGAGCACGTCGGAAAGGCTACCGGCGGGCGGGCGGGGTCCGGTCGACGACTTCCGCCGTCGCTCCGTTGCCCGTGTTGGCGGCTGCTGTCCGAGATGCCCGAGATGTCCGTTTTGTAAGCGTCCTCCCAGCTTCATCCAAGCTTGGCGCGGCATCCTGCCCATCGCGGCCCGCCCCTGGGCCGAAGGGGGCCATCGATGCACGACGAAGTACCTACCTCATTGCCGGAGCCGACGCTCCGAGAGCCTGGCGCCGCCCGTCGCGGCCGGACCTCCCGGCTGCTGCTGTCCGTCGCCGTGGTCGCCGGGTTCTTCCTGGCCGGGCTCGGCGTGGCCTTCGCCCGGACGAGCTCGACGCACCCCGCCCGGCTGCTCGCCGCCCCGGCGGCGGTCACGCCGGCCCAGGCGACGACGCCGGCCACGCCCGACCCGAACGCGCCCAACAACGCCGTTCCCGGAGGGGGCCGCTTCGGCCGGCACTTCGGTCACCGCGGGCCGTTCGGCGGCAAGCTGTTCGGGTTCGGCGGCAACGGTTTCGGCTTCGGGAAGTTCGGCGGGCTCCACGGCGAGTTCACCGTCAAGAAGCCCGACGGGAGCGGCTACGAGACCGTCGCCACCCAGACCGGCGAGGTCACGGCCGTCAGCCCGTCCTCCATCACGGTCAAGAGCGAGGACGGGTTCTCCCGGACCTACAGCGTCGACGAGAACACCGTGGTCGGTTCGGGCCGGGACGGGATCGGCAGCGTGAAGACCGGTGACACGGTCAACGTGGCCGGCCTCGTCGACGGAGGGAAGGCCAGCGCGGCGGCGATCCTCGACTCGACCGGGCTCGGCAAGATCGGCCAGCACTGGGGGTTCCCCGGCCACAAGTAGTCGCGGTTCGGGGCAACGTGCCACTGAACTCTTGGAGCCGGCCTGCCAAAATGCGGCCGGCTCCAAGCGCGTTCACAGCAAACCCCCAGGGATCGCGACGAGGATGGCGACATGACCGAAGGTTTCCCCCGGGACTGGACGCTCCCCCCGTCCCCCCCGATCGAGCCGCCGCCCGC
>JAICYE010000471.1 GCA_025934385.1 Acidimicrobiia bacterium
ATCCCAGCGGTGGCGTTGGAGAAGAAGGCCATCTCGATGTCGCCGGGGGCGCACCGGGCGTCGCGCAGCGCCTCGGCGGTCGCCTCCTCGGCCAGCGACCGGATGGTCGACCCCATGAACTTCCCGAACGCCGTCATACCCGTCCCGGCGATGTAGACGTCACGCATCGGCCGCTCCTCTTTAGACTTTCTCGACCTTGTACCCGGCCGCTTCCCGGTCCCATGTCTCCGGCGTGACGCCCCGGGTCTTGAGCGTGGCGTACTGGATGCGGTGGGTCTCGGTCTTGGGCAGCGCCTCGACGAACTCGACGTAGCGGGGGACGGCGTAGTGGGCCATCTTGCCCTTGCAGAAGTCGAGGATCGACTCGGGCTTGGGCTGGGCGCCGGGCTGGGCGACGATCGCGACCTTCACCTCGTCCTCCCCGAGGTCCGACTTCACGGCGTGGGCGCCGCACTCGAGGACGTCGGGATGCTGGTTGATGACGGTCTCGATCTCCCAGGCCGAGATGTTCTCGCCGAGGCGGCGCATCGACTCCTTCTTGCGGCCCTTGTAGTACCACCAGCCCTCGTCGTCGACGACGCCGAGGTCGCCGGAGTGGAACCACCCGCCCCGGTAGGCCTCGGCGGTGGCCTCGGGCAGCTTGTGGTACTCGGTCATCTGGCCGAGCGGGTGGCGGAAGCAGATCTCGCCGACGTGGCCGGCCGGCAGCGGCTGGTCGTCGTCGCTCATGATGGCGAAGTCGATGCTGGCGATCGGCTTGCCCATCGAGCCGACCTGCCCGTCGGCGTTGAGCAGGAAGCCGGGGGAGTCGACCATCCCGTAGAACTCGACGATCTTCACCGCGAAGCGCTCCTCGAACTCCCGCCAGCGGTCGGGCGGCGCCGCCGCCGACAGCACGGTGCGGACGGGGTTGTCGGCGTCGTTCGGCTTGTCCGGCTGCTTGAGGAGGATCGAGATCATGCCGCCCAGCGTGTTGAACTCCACGGCCTCGTACTTGCGGCAGTCGTCCCAGAACCGGGAGGCCGAGAACCGCTCGGCCAGGGCGAACTTGGCGTCGAGCAGCATCGATCCTATGAATGAGATGAGCAATGCGTTCCCGTGGAACAGCGGCAGAGGCGTGTAGAGCGTCTCGCCCGGTTTCACGCCGGTGGCGCCGAGGATGATCCCCAGCGGGCTGGTGTCGTACTTCGTGGCCACCACGCCCTTGGGCGGGCCGGTGGTGCCCGACGTGTACATCATGCCGACCCCGCCGCTCGGCTCGTCGAGGTCGACGTCGGGCTCGGCGTCAGCGCCGTCCATGAGGCGGTCGAAGTCCCAGTCGATGCCGTCGCCGGCCTTGCCGTCGAGCACGACCGCGGTGCGCAGGTCGGGGCAGCGGTCGCGCACCGACAGCAGCGCATCCCGCAGGTCCTCGTGGACGACGGCGCAGACGGCGTCGGAGTCGGAGAGGATGTGGGCCAGCGTCGCCCCCCGCTGCGACGTGTTGACCGGCACCGAGTGGGCGCCGATGAAGATGATCCCGAGGTGGGCCCAGAGGAACTCCGGCCGGTTGGGGAGCAGCAGCGCCACCTTCTCGCCCGGCCGCACGCCCAGTTCGAGCAGGCCGTTGGCCGCCCGCTGGGCGTAGGAGAGGACGTCACGCCAGGGGACTTCCTCCTCCTTCCATTTGAGCCAGGTGGCGTCGGGGTGCTCGGCCACCCGCTTGCGGATCGTCTGCTCGATGGGGCCCTGAGCTCGAGCCATCTAAGCGCCACCCCTTCCGCTTCTACGTTCGGCCGGAGACGGACCGTAGGGAACGCTTCGTTCACCCGTCAAGATGGCTGCCCGTCGCCGGGCCAAAACCCGTAGGAGAACCCGTAAGACCTACGGTCTCGACCCCGCCGGCTCGTGCCGAACACCGATGCTGACGGGCGTGACGGCGGCCGGAGCGGCAGCCCCGGACAGGCGGCGGCCGATCGTCCGCACCCGGCCGTAGAGGGTTGTGCGCTGCTCCAACGGCCGGCCCAGCGGGGCCACGACGGCGGCGAGTTCGTCCTCCTCGACGCCCTGGCCGTGCTCGGCCCCGGCGGCCCGGGAGATGTTCTCGTTCATGAGGGTCCCGCCGAGGTCGTTGCAGCCGGCCCGCAGCGCCTGGCGGGCCCCCTCCAGGCCGAGCTTGACCCACGAGCACTGGATGTTGTCGATGAGGCCGGCCATGGCGATGCGGGAGACGGCGTGGATGAGCAGCGCCTCCCGGAACGTCGGCCCCGGGCGGGCCTTCTTCTGCAGGAAGATCGGGCTGGCCATGTGGACGAACGGCAGCGGCACGACCTCGGTGAACCCGCCGGTCTGGCGCTGGAGCGACCGGGCCCGCACGAGGTGGCGGGCCACGTGCCCGGGTCGCTCGACGTGGCCGAACATGATCGTCACGTTGGACCGCAGGCCGATCGAGTGGGCCACACGGTGGACCTCGAGCCACTCGTCGGTGGTGACCTTGTCGGGGCAGATGACCGCCCGGACCTCGTCGTCGAGGATCTCGGCGGCGGTGCCGGGCAGCGTGGCCAGCCCCGCC
>JAICYE010000484.1 GCA_025934385.1 Acidimicrobiia bacterium
ACGTAGGTGTCCCGGGCGCTGATGCCGGAGACCGGCCCCGCGACCTCGACCTTCTCGACGGTACCGTGGTCCGATCGCTTGACCACCGGCAGGGCCTCCTGGCCGCCGGCGGCCTCGGTGCCGCGGGCCCGGGCGACGGCCGTGCTGGCCGCTACCGGGTGGCTCACGAGGTCGGGCGAGACGTCGCCGAACAGGGCGTTCCAGCTCGGGATGTAGGAGTAGTGGTCGTTGACGCCGGCGGCGGTGGCGGCCAGGCCGAAGATCAGCGTGACCAGCACCAGTGAGAGGCGTCGTCCCGCCAGCCGCCAGCCGTAGATGACCGGTCGGCCCGCCTTCCTGCGCCGGCGACGGCGGACGCCGAGAACCACGGCCAGCAGCGGGACGCCGGCCGCCGCGGCGATCAGCAGGGCGAGAAACCACCACGCCAGCAACATGGTGGACCTGCCTCGCTCACCGGGTCACTCCCCCCACACCCGCCATGGCCTACCGTGGGTCACCAGTATGTCCGTTTTGTCGGCGATGCGAACGGCCGGACGGGAGACCGCCGGCACAGCGGGCATTCAGCTTCGGACGCGCCCGGCCGTGGTCGTCGCCGCCGTCGTCGCGGTGATGACGCTCGGGGCGGCTCCCGTGGCTCGGGCGACTCCAGCCAGGCGGGCCGCTCCCGGTCGGGTGGATCTCCTCCGGCTCCCCTCGGGCGACGCCGACGGCGGGGCCCGGGAGGTGTGGGTCTACCGGCCGCCGGGCGCCGACCGGGCCGACCTGCCGGTGGTGTACTTCCTCCACGGCTACCCGGGCAGCGACCGCAACGCCGAGAGCGTGGGGCTGGCCGCGGCCCTCGACGACGCCGTGGCCGCCACCGGGCGGCGCTTCGTCGTCGCCGTGCCCGATGGGAGCAGCGCCATCCATCCCGACACCGAGTGGGCCGACTCCGTGGACGGGAAGGTGCGGCTCGAACGGTTCGTCACCACCACGGTGATCCGGGCGGTGGAGGGTGGCCGCCGGCGGGACCGGCGCCACCGGGCCATCGCCGGGTTCTCGATGGGCGGCTACGGAGCCATGAACCTCGGCCTGCGCCATCCCGCTGTCTACGGCCAGATCGTGTCGATCGCCGGCTACTTCCACCCCGACGACCCTGACCGCATGGGCGGTGGCCGGGCGGCGTGGGCGGCGGCCAACAGCCCCGACCGGCGCCTCGGCCGGGCCGGGCAGACGCGGCTCCTCCTCGTCGACGCCGCCCGGGAGCGCGACCCGCTGATCAAGGGCGAGGCGGCCCGCTTCGCCCGCCTGGCCCGGCGGGCCGGCCTGCGCCCGACGGTGGTGGTCGCCCCCGGCGGGCACAACTGGCCGATGGTGAAGAGCCAGGTGCCGGGGATCGCCCGGTTCCTCGCCGCCGGCTGGCCGCGGACCGCCGGTCACGCTGAAGGTCGGCGCGCCGGCGTCCGCCGGCGGTGAACGGCGACGCGCTGCGGGCCGTCACCGATGCGGTGCTGGGACTGGCCGGAGGGGGCGAGCCGGCGCTGGAGCCGGTGCTGGAGCGGCTGGTCGAGGCGGTGCGCGCTCTCGTCGGCGCCCGCTACGCCGCCCTGGGCATCCCCGACGAGGACGGCACCGGCTTCGACCGGTTCATCACCTCGGGCATGAGCGACGAGCAGATCGAGGCCATCGGCCCGCTCCCGCGCACCCACGGCCTGCTGGCGGCCATGCTCACCGACCCCGAGCCCTACCGCACCGACGACATCCGGGCCGATCCCCGCTTCGAGTGGTGGCCGGAGGCCCATCCCCGGATGCGCTCGTTCCTCGGTGTGCCGCTGGTGTTCAAGGGTGACATCGTCGGCGCCTTCTACCTGACCGACAAGGAAGACGGCTTCGACGAGGCCGACGTCGAGCTGGTCCGGGGCCTGGCCGCCCACGCCGCGGTGGTGATCGAGAACGCCCGGCTGTTCGAGGCCAGCCGGGAGCGCTCGATCGCCGAGGAGCGCAGCCGCCTGGCCCGCGACCTCCACGACGCCCTGACGCAGCGGCTCTTCAGCCTCAACCTCACGCTGGAGGCGGCGGCGGCCACCGCCGCCGGCTCCGACACGGCCGCCACCCTGGAGGCGATCCACGAGGCCCGGGCGCTGGTCGACGCCTCGCTGGCCGAGCTGCGGACGCTCATCTTCGGACTGCGCCCGCCGGCGCTGGAGGCCGACGGCCTGGTCGGCGCGCTGCGCAAGCACGCCGAGCTGGTCAGCCGGGCCCACGCCGTGCCGGTCACGGTGGTCGACCAGCGGTCACCCGGTGCGGAGCAGCCGGGGCCCGAGGCCGAGGAGGAGCTGTGGCGGACAGCCCAGGAGGCGCTGTCCAACGCCCTCCGGCACGCCGGGGCGTCGGCGGTGACGGTGACCGTCGAGGCGGACGGTCCGGACGGCGGCACCCGGCTGTCGGTGGTCGACGACGGCGTCGGCTTCGACCCGGC
>JAICYE010000134.1 GCA_025934385.1 Acidimicrobiia bacterium
ACCGACCCTGCCATGTCGACGGCCAGGTCGGCGTCCTCCTCCCGCGCGTCGCGGGCGAGGTCGCCCCAGAGCAGCCGGGTCACCAGCCAGGCCAGCTCGGTGTGCTCCGGGTCGTCGACGAAGCGGTCGAGGTACATGAGCGGCGTGTCGGTGTCGTGGCGGTAGCCGTAGTCGGTGCCCATGTCGCGCCACTCGGCGTAGGCCAGGGCGATGCGGGCCCGGGGGCCGGCGGCCCGGGCGGCGGTCCGGCGCCGGCCCCGCAACCAGGCATTCCGCAGGCCCGGCCACGTCACGTAGAGCAGGAACAGCAGCAGCGCCAGGGGAACGGCGACGAGCACCGTCCGGCGGATCTCGGCCGGCAGCGGGCTCTTCGGCGGCACGAGCACCGGGATGAACAGGCCGACCTGGATGTCGTCGGATGGCACCACGCTGGGGTCCTGCCGCTGCGTGTTCGGGTCGGACCCGACGGTCGGCCTGGCCTTGGCCGGCGTGCCGATGACCGGCAGCCAGCCGTACTCCGGGAAGAACACCTCGGGGAAGCTGGCGCCGTTCTTCGGCCGGACCTCGAGCTTGTCGCCCTGCACCTCGCCGCCGTCGAAGCCGTAGCCGATTCGGGCCGGGATCCCGGCCCAGCGGGCCAGCAGCGCCTGGACGGCCACGATCTCGAACGGGCTGCCCTCCCGGGAGCCGGCCAGCATGTCCTGCACCCGCTCCGGCGGCACGCTCTTCGGCGTACCCGTCCCCGTCGCCGTCACGTTCGAGAGGACCCAGGTGCGGAGGAAGTCGAACTCGTCCCACGTCGAGGACTTCGGCGCGCGTCCCAGCAGGTCGGCCACCGCCGGCGGGGGCGGGGGCACGGCGGTGAAGCGGGCCATGTCGGCCGGCGGGGGCTGCGTGATGGCGCGGAGGTCCTCGATGTTGGGCAGCGCCGCCGCCGCCACGGTGTACGTCAGCCCCGCCTGGACCTGCCCCTGGGCCACCCGCAGGGCGCCGCTGCGGCCGTCGTAGGCCAGCTTCGGGCCTTCGGCCACCACGCCGACCGTGTTGGGCAACCCGGGTAGCACCGTTCCGCCGAGGCCGGCGATGGTGAACGTCGCCCGCACGCCGGGGCTCAGGTCGTGGTTGACGACGCCGTCCCGGGGCACGTCGGCCAGCCGCGATTCGGAGAACGGCGGAAGGCGCCAGTCCTTCCCGTCGTACACGTCGAGGCTGCCGACGCGCCACGGCCCCGACAGCTGCGACTCCACGGTGAACAGCACGCGGTCCTCCACCTGCGACAGCGGCACCGTCTTCGGCTTCTGGGGCTGCTCGGCGGGGTTGATGGCCGGCCGGGGGAACAGGACGTCGGTCTGGGCCAGCAGGTAGAGGCCGCCGGTGACGACGGCCAGCAGCGGCAACGCCCGCAGCGCCCGGCGGAGCTCGTAGCCCGCCGGGAGTTGCTCGCCGGCTCGGCCGGAGCCGAGCTGCGAGCCCGACAGCATTCCCAGCCCGACGGCGAAGAGGACGAGCACGACGAGCCCGCTGGCCACCTGGTCGGAGGCGGGGACCGAGATCCCGGCGATGGCCGCCACGGGCAGCGGCAGCAGGAGCCCGATCGACGGCTTGCGGATCACGATGGCCACCCAGGCGGCGGCGAAGCCGACGATGCCGAGCAGCCAGCCGAGGATCGCCTGCCAGCCCGGCGTCAGCGCCACCGGTGGCCGCAGCACGTCGCCGGAGGCCGACGCCTGCGACGCCAGCCGGCCGACCGAGGCGACGTTGCCGAGCCCCGACGGCACGACCATCAGCAGCCCGATCCCGAACAGCCCGCCGACGATGGCGGCGTTGGCCGCCAGCGGCGAACGGAAGCGGGCCGCCCCGACCGCCAGCGCCACGCCCAGCAGCGCCGCCACCCCGGCGTAGATCCGGGCGTCGAACCCGACGAACACGCCGCCGGCCATCACACCGGCCGCCACGGCCGGGAAGGCCATGGACACGGCCACCCGCAGCGGCGAACGCTCCGGCTCGTCGTCGGCGGCCGCCTCGGCGGCCGAGGCGATGTCGTCCTCTACGTGCCCCTCTTCCTGTATCAGGTGGTCGAGCACCTCGTGCTCGAGCGCCTCGAGATCGGACGCGGTCATGGCGTCACCGCCGGCCTCTCGTTCTCGGCAGCGAAAACCGCGCAATCCGCGGAAAATCCTGCCCAGATCCTCGGAGAGGGGACATGATCACCGCCGTCCCGATCCTGCCCCGATGTCGCGGGACAGCGCCGACGACAGGTCCTGCCCGGGGTGGACGCCGACGACCTGGCAGCCGAGGGCGGCGGCCGTCCCCATCGTCTCGGAGTCCTCCTCGTGCCATAGCAGGGCGACGACGAGCACCGACACGCCGGTGTTGAGCAGGAGCCGCAGCTGCCCCGCTTCCACCTGACCGAGCCGGGGCGTGATGAGCACGTTGTGGGCGTCGCGCCGGGCGCTGGTCACCAGCCGCATGATCACGTCGGACAGCGGCCGGCGGTCGAGCTCCAGCCGGGCCAGGGCATCGAGCAGGATCAGCTGCGAGCCGGCGCCCCGCAGCGGGCGGACGAGCGGCCCGCCGTTGGTCTCGCAGCGCAGCTCGTAGCCGTCCCGCAGGTGGCGCACTCCGAGGGATGCCGCCACCCGGATGCCGGTCTCGAAGCTCTCCGACAGCCCTTCACCGTCGCGGGAGTGCGACCCCCGGTCGGTGTCGAGGATCACCGTGATGTGGTCGGTGATGCCCTGCTCCGCCTCCCGGACCATGACCTTGCCCGTCCGGGCCGTTGCCCGCCAGACGATGCGGCGCAGGTCGTCGCCGGGGACGTACTCCCGCATGCCGTAGAACTCCAGGCCCGACGGCCACGGCTTCGACACCGGCGGCCGGATCGGCGGGTCCTCGAACTGCCGGGTCAGCGGCCGGTCGGAGACGATCTCGATCCGAGGGTGCACGAGCAGCTCGAACGGTGCCTCGACCACCGTCTCCCGCCGGGCCAGCCCGAGCGGGTCACCGGCCACCGCCACCAGCGGGCCGACCTGGTACACGCCCCGGCGGCCGCAGCGCAGGCCGTAGCGGTGGGTCACGGTCTGGCCGGCCGGCAGCTTCACAACCGGCACCCGCACGGGTGCGCCGAGCCGCTCCGGCACCCGCTCCTCGAGGATGAAGGAGCCGACCCGGCGCTGCGCCGTCAGCTTCACCTCGACGTCGAGGCGGTCGCCCTCCTGGGCCCGGGGGAACAGGCCGTGCCGCGTCCCGGTCAACCGCAGCCGGTGCGGGGCGATGAGATACGACAGCCCGACGAGCAGCAGCAGCCCGTAGGCGAAGAGGTACATGGCCGTGCCCGCCACCACCCGGGCCATGACCCACAGGAGGACGAAGCCGACGACGGCGATCCGGCCCGATCGGGTGATGCCGATCCTGCGCTGCAGCGCTTCCAAGGCCCGGCGGATCGAGCCGGGTGACAGCGCGTCGACCACCCGGTCGAGCCGGGCCCGCACGTTGCGCCGCACCGCTTGTTACGCCTCGACTGCGGATTTCCCGGGGACACCCCGGACCCCGGGAGCCCGCCGGGCCGACAGCGGTGGCTTCACGGCGGCCGTCATGCGTTCGAGCACGGCGTCGACGGTGTCGCCCCGGAGCATGGCGTCGGGGTTGAGCACGATCCGGTGGGCCATCACCGCCGGCAGCACGGCCCGCACGTCGTCGGGGTAGACGTGCTCCCGGCCGTCGGAGGCGGCCAGGCAGCGCGACGCCCGCAGCAGGGCGATCGTCGCCCGGGGGCTGCCGCCCATGGCCACGGCCGGATCCTTCCGGGAGGCGTGGACGAGATCGACGATGTAGTAACCGATCTCGGGAGCGACGTCGATGTCGGTGGCGTAGTCGATCATCGCCCGCACGACCCGGGTGTCGATGACCGCGCCGAGGTCCTCGATGGAGAGCTGCACGGAGTTGTCGAACATCACCTCGAACTCCGTGTCGCGGCTCATGTAGCCCATCGACAGCTTGAACAGGAAGCGGTCGAGCTGGGCCTCGGGCAGCGGGAACGTGCCGGCCAGCTCCACCGGGTTCTGCGTGGCCAGCACCAGGAACGGGCGGGGCAGGTCCCGGGTGACGCCGTCGACCGACACCCGTCGCTCGGCCATGGCCTCGAGCAGCGCCGATTGCGTCTTCGGCGTGGCCCGGTTGATCTCGTCCGACAGGAGGACGTTGGTGAAGATCGGCCCCGGCCGGAACTCGAAGGTGCCCTGCTTCTGGTCGAGGATCGACGATCCGGTGATGTCGCCGGGAAGCATGTCGGGGGTGCACTGCACCCGGTTCGACGTGGCGTTGATCGACTCGGCGATCGCCCGGGCGAGCATGGACTTTCCTGTACCAGGAACATCCTCGAACAGGATGTGGCCTTCGCAGAGAATGGCCACCAGGGCCAGGCGGACGACCTGGGTCTTGCCCTTGATCACCGTCTCGATGTTGTCGACGATTGCCTCGAAGGCGGCCGAGAAGGCCATGGCGTCGATGGCCTCGGTAGCGCTGTCCACCGACCGGCCCTTTCGGTTCGAGTACAGGCCGGGAGTGGTGGCGTCGATCCGGCTCTCCATGGTCGGCGCAACTGTAACAGTGCACCACCGTCGGAAAGTCGCGACCCGGCCCGAACTGGTCCCAAAGGTGCAGGTCAGGAAGTTTCTGGCTGGAGAGTCGTGTCAACCCGCAGGTCGGCCCGGGGCCGGTAGGGTAGGCCCTGATGGACGCCTTGATCTGGAGCGAGCAGCCCCGGCTCACCCGGCCGGTCATGGTGGCCGCCTTCGAGGGTTGGAACGACGCCGCCGACGCCGCCTCGGGAGCCGTCACCTGGCTCCGGCGCCGGCTCCGGGCCACGCACATCGCCCACATCGACCCCGAGGAGTTCTACGACTTCCAGTCCACCCGGCCCGAGGTCAGCCTCGTCGAGGGCACGACCCGCAAGATCACGTGGCCGGCCAACGACTGCTTCGCCGCCCACGTGGAGGAGGTCGGCCGCGACCTCGTGCTGTTCTCCGGCGTGGAGCCCAACCTCAGGTGGCGCACGTTCTGCTCCACGGTCATCGGGCTGGCCCGGGAGACGGGCTGCGAGATGGTGGTGACGCTGGGCGCGCTGCTGGCCGACGTCCCCCACACCCGGCCGACCCGCTTGACCGGTACGGCCGTCGACCAGGAGCTGATCGAACGGCTCGGCCTGTCGCACTCCCGCTACGAGGGGCCGACGGGCATCGTCGGCGTCCTCCACGACGCCTGCCGGGAGGCGGGCATGCCGTCGGTGTCGCTGTGGGCGCCCGTCCCCCACTACGTGGCCAGCCCGCCCAACCCCAAGGCCACCCGGGCGCTGCTCGAGCGGCTGGCTGAGGTGCTCGGCGTACCGATCGGGCTCGGCGAGCTGGCCGAGGCGGCGGTGGCCTGGGAGGCCCGGGTCAACGAGCTGGTCGGGTCCGACGCCGACATCGCCGCCTACGTCCGCCAGCTGGAAGAGCGCGACGACGACCAGATCGACGAGGAGAACCTGCCGAGCGGCGACACGCTGGCCGCCGAGCTGGAGCGGTTCCTCCGGGAGCAGCGGCGGGACTAGGCGGCCTTAGCTGCGCCCCCGCCGCGCCGTCAGACGGTTTCGAGCAGGCTGCCCTGCGTGACGATCCCCTGCTCGGGAACAGCCGTGCGCAGATCCATCTCGATCGAGTCGACGAGCATGGCCTGGAGGCGGGCCAGTTCCTCGGCGTCGCGCCGGCCGTTCTGATACCCGAGGGCGGAGCCCATCATCCACCCGAAGGAGAACACGCCCGAGAGAACCAGGAACACCAGCCCCAACGTCACGTAGGCCTCCTTAGTCGACCGCGGTGAACATACGCCCCACGTCAAGCATTTTCGGGGCGATTCAGCGAACCCCGAACGGCGCCAGAATCGGGGCGGGATCGACTCCCGACTGAGCGTTGAGCGCGGCCACGAGGTCGGGCGGGCGGGAGATCGTGTAGGCCCGGTCGTGGACGTAGCGGCGCAGTCCGCAGTCGAGCGCCGCGGCCGGCGGGGGCGCCGCCGGCCTCGTACCGGCCGGCCGCCGGCTGCCCGGCCAGCTCCGTGGCGGTGACGTCGAGCCGCCCGCCGCCGCCGGCGATCCGGGGCCCGCTGGGCCAGAGCCGGAAGACGAGCCGGTCGGTGTCGGCGTCGGGCACGAACCGGACGGTGACGTCGCCGGTCACGACCCGGGCCGCCGGATCGACGGCCAGGTGCACGGTGTAGCGGGGCCGGTCCGGCCACGGCCCGGGGTAGTCGCCGGGCACGCCGCAGGCCCCGGCGTCCGGCCACGGCCCGGGATAGTCGCCGGGCACGCCGCAGGCGCCGGCGTCCGCCACCGGGGGCGCCGAGGGATCGCCCGGGGCCGGCGCCGGCCCGGGCGCCG
>JAICYE010000086.1 GCA_025934385.1 Acidimicrobiia bacterium
ACTTCCGCTGATGGCCGCCGGCGGCGGCTTCCTCCTCCCCGACCGGCCGGTCGACAGCCTCGACGACTGGCGGGCCCTGGGCGGTGGCGACGGCCTCGACGCCGCCCGGCGCCTCGGCCCCGACGGCACCATCGACGAGCTGCGGGCCTCCGGCCTGCGGGGCCGGGGCGGCGGCGGCTTCCCCACCGGCGCCAAATGGGCCGGCGTGGCCGCCGGCCGGGGCACCCACCGCTACGTCGTGGCCAACGCCGCCGAAGGCGAGCCCGGCACGTTCAAGGACCGCCGGCTCATGCGCCGCAACCCCTACCAGCTCGTCGAGGGCGTGGCCATCGCCACCTTCGCCGTCGGCGCCCGGGAGGCCTTCATCGGCCTCAAGGCCAGCTTCACGCAGGAGATCGACCGGCTCACCCGGGCCCTGGCCGAGATGAGCGAGGCCGGGCTCGCCGGCGACGTTCCCATCCGGATCGTCCCCGGCCCCGAGGAGTACCTGCTCGGGGAGGAGAAGGCGCTGCTCGAGGTCATCGAGGGGAAGGACCCGCTCCCCCGCCTCCTGCCGCCCTACCTCCACGGCCTGTTCTCCACCGCCCCCCAGATGGGGTGGATCGCCGCTCCCCTCGAGCCCGGCCACCACGGCCCCCACGAGTCCAACCCGACGCTGGTCAACAACGCCGAGACGCTGTCGAACGTGCCCTGGATCCTGGCCCGGGGGGCGGAGTGGTTCCGCACCATGGGCACGGCGTCGTCGCCCGGCACCATCGTGGCCACCGTGGTGGGCGACGTCGCCACGCCGGTCGTCGTCGAGGTCGAGATGGGCACCCCCCTCTCGGCGCTCCTCGACGGCCCGGCCGGCGGGCCGCTCCCCGGCCGCGCCTGGAAGGCGGTCTTCTCCGGCGTGGCCAACCCGGCGCTCGACCCCAACCGGGTCGACCCGCCGATGACCTACGAGGACTTCACCGCCCACGGCTCCGGCCTCGGTGCCGCCGGCTTCATCGTCTACGACGACACCGCCTGCATGGTCGACGTCGCCCGGATCTTCTCCCGCTTCCTGGCGGTGGAGTCCTGCGGCCAGTGCCCGCCCTGCAAGCTCGGGTCGGGCGAGATCACCGAGCGCCTCGAGCGTATCGAGGCCGGCCGCGGCACCGACGGTGACATCGCCCACATCGGCTCCTGGCTCGGGCAGGTCACCGACGGCGCCCGCTGCTACCTGGCCACCGAGGAGCGCGACGTCGTCAGCTCGATCCTGCGCGGCTACCCGGAGGAGTTCGCCGAGCATCTCGAAGGGGGCCGCTGCCCCCGGCCCCGTCAGCTCGTCGTCCCGAAGATCGTCGATCTGGAGGACGGGCGGGTCGCCTACGACGAGTCCCAGTCGAGGAAGCGCCCCGACTGGACGTACGCCCCCGCCTGAGCGCGACGGCGTTCATCAGAACGCCGGGCGGCCGCCGATCGCCTCGGGTATCCCGCTGCAGGTGACCCCGTACTCGGGGCTGTACTTCGGGTTCTGGCGGAACGTTTCGACGAAGCGCTGCAGCCGGGAATCGTGAGGCGAGTCGACGCGGAGCTGGTGGGCCCAGGAGCTGATGATGATCGGCGCCGGCAGCCCGGGGTAGGGGCTCAGGTCGATGTAGCGCTCACCGGTGTCCCGGCGCTGGCCGCCGATCGTGACCACCACGTCCGGCTGGCGGCGGACGAGCCGCTCGAGCTCGGCGACGTCCTTCGGCGCGAGGTCGGGCCGCCACGTGATCCACACCACGCCGTGCTCCAGGTTGTGGCCGGCCCGTTCGTTGGGGACGGGCTCGTCGTACACGCCGCAGTTCATCCACTTGCTGTTGTGGTCGCCGCCGGCCGGCGGGTTCACGGCATAGCGGATCGGCCCGTCGTCGTGGTTGTGGGGGAGGGCGCCGGGGACCGCCGGGCCGGTGATCGCCGGCCAGCCCCTCGTCTCCCAGGCCACGACGCCGGGGATGCCGGAGTCGTCGGGGACGACGATCGGCTGGGGCTCCACGGTGACCGGCGACGGCGCCACCGGGGCCGGCGGCAGCGACCGGGACCCGCTGTGGAGGTAGCCGCCGGCGTCGAACGTCAGGGCCACCACCATGATCACGAGGCCGCCCAGGAAGGCCAGCGCCGCCGGCCGGGCCCATCCGGCTCTCACTGGTCGATCACCATCTCCCGCACCCCGACCAGGCGGCCGAAGGAGGCCAGGACCTCCTCCTGGTCGTCGGCCAGGTGGCGGACCAGCACGTGGTCATAGCCCATGTTGGCGTAGCGGCTGAACCGCGCCGCCACCCGCTCGGGACCGCCGACGACGGTGGCCGCCGGGTCCATTCCCCGGTAGCCGCCCTCGAGGATGGGCCGCGCCACCCGCCGGGCGTCGGCATCGTCGTCGCCGACGTGGACGTCGCGCCGGAGCACCACCTCGCCGGGCGGGCGGTCATGGGCCTCGCAGGCCTTGTGGTAGGCCTGGGCCAGCTCCCCCGCCTGGTCGTCGGTCGCCCAGGGGGCGGCGATCCAGCCGTCCCCGAGGCGGGCGGCCCGGTCGAGGGCCGCCGGGGCGTGGCCGCCGATCCACACCTCGAGCCCCTGCGGCGGAGTCGGCGCCACCCGGACGCCGTCGACCTCGTCGCCGGCCAGCAGCCGCCGGATGACGTCGAGGTCGTGCTCGAAGACGGCGCCCCGGCCTTGGGCCGGCGCGCCCATGGCCGCCATCTGGTCGCCGCCGCCGACGGCGCACTGGAGGACGAAGCGACCCTTCGCCAGGGAGGCCAGCGTCCCGACCTGCTCGGCCACCAGCACGGGGTTCCAGGCCGGCAGCAGGTAGAGCGCCCCCGCCGGCCGGTCGCCCCACTCGGCCTGCAGCCGGCCGAGATCGGCCGCGTTCGGGTAGTACGGCACCGGGCCGGTGGCGGGGTGGTCGCCGACGACGCGCGAGTCGAGCCGGGCGGCGGCGGCCGCCGCCGCCCGCTCCACCATCCACCGGGCACCCTCCCGGGGGTCGGCGACCGGATAAGAGCTGCGCAGCGACGTCCCGATCCTCATGGCGCTTCAGCCTGCCACGCATCCGCGTGCCGGCCGCACCGCGGGGATAGTCTCGAATCACAACGTTGGGATTTCAGGAGGGCGTCCGTGGGCGACCAGACCCCCGTGGTGCGATTCGAACCCTGCACCGCCTTCGAGACCGGGCCCGACCCCGCCGCAGGCGCCTGCCTGGGCTGCGGCTGGCTGGAGGAGGACCACTGGCTGGCGGAACTCGAGCGCCGGGCGACAGCTCAGGCGGTGACCGCAGCCCCCTAGCCTTTCGGGCATGCCGGAGCTGCCCGAGATCACCGCGCTGGCCGAACGCCTGGCCGACAAGGTCGCCGGGCACACGTTCGCCGGCGCGGTGCCCCTCTCGTTCTCGGGCCTGAAAACGGTCGTGCCGCCGCCCGAGAGCCTGATCGGCGACACGGTCGAGGCGGTCGGCCACCGGGGCAAGTTCCTCGTCTTCGAGCTGTCCGGGATTCCTTTTCGACCTGAGGATCCAGCCACCGGGTGGCGCGAAAAGGAATCCCGGATCGGCGGGCCGCGACTGCTCGTGCACCTCTCCCAGGGCGGGCGGGTCGACATCGAGGCCCCGCCGAAGACGACGAAGCCGAAGGGCGCCGTCGTCCGGCTCCGGTTCGAGGGCGCTCCCGCCGTCCTCCTCAAGGAGTTCGGCACCGAACGCAAGGCCGGCTGGTGGGTCCTGGGGGCGGGCGACGACGGCCCGCTGGCCAGGCTCGGGCCCGACGCCGACTCGCCCGAGGGCGAGGCGCTCCTCCTCGAGAGCGCCGACACCCGCCGGGTCCACACCATCCTGCGCGACCAGCGCACGATCGCCGGCGTCGGCCGCGGCTACAGCGACGACGCCCTGCACGAGGCCGGGATCTCCCCCTTCGCCACGCTGGCCTCGCTCGACCGCCCCGCCCGGGAGCGGGTCGTCACCGCCCTCCGGAAGGTCCTGGCCGATGGGCTGGCGGCCGAGCGCCGGCGGACGGGCGGGCTGCCGACCAAGGTCGGCGACCACTGGGTCGTCCACGGCCGCCACGGCCAGCCCTGCCCCCGCTGCGGCACCGAACTCCGGCGCATCTCCTACGACTCCCACGAGGTCGCCTACTGTCCCCCCTGCCAGACCGGCGGGAAGATCCTGGCGGACCGCCGGCTGTCCCGCCTCGTCAAGTAGTGGTCACGGCGCGCTATACGAAGCCCTTCTCCGGGCCCTTGTCGCGGAAGGCGTCGGCGAACGTGGCGATCGGGCCCGCCGCGGAAGTCGCCGTGGCGGCGGCGGTAGCGGGGCAGAGCAGGCGGCGGTGCCATGCCGTGGCCGCCAGGGTCGTCGACATCGACGGGCGGGGCGCCACCAGCACCCACCGGTCGCGCCTGGTGAGGTCGCGCAAACCGTCCAGCGTGGTGGGCGCCGTCGCCGCCGGCCGGTACCACACGATCACGAAGCCGTGCTCCAGCGAGTGGACGAGGTGCCCGTCGGCCGGCACGTCGGTGTCGTCGTAGAAGCCGGCGGCGGCGGGCACCGGGTCGTGATCGCCGCCCGCCGGCGGGTCGATCCTGTAGCTCGCCGCCGGGACGTGCGTCCGGCCGGGATCGGTCAGTTCGTCGGCCCGGCACCCATCCTGTTCCACCGACGTGCGCAGCGCAGCCGACAGAGCCGGCGGTTCGGCCGCCGACCCCGCCCCAGAACCATGACCGAGCAACCGGATCCCCACTACACCCACCAGCCCCGCCAGCACCAGGGCCCCCAGGCGAACATTGCTCACGAGGCCGATACGTAGCACAGCCGGGGACGCAACGGGCGGCGTCTCCGGCTGTGCGGGTGTCGGCTCAAGCTCACCGGCGGGCGAGACGGCGGCGAGCCGACGACCTCTGTAACTCTTCCGTCCTCCCCTTGGGGTTCAGGGGCGGTCCCTCGGACTGATATTCCCGCCGGCGCCCGCCGCAAACGCCGAAGTGTGCATGAACCCGAATTCCTTTCGCGCCGCGGGCTGACGGCGAAGCCAGGTCGAAAGGAATTCGGGGTGTTCCTTCCGGTTTCCTCGGGATCGGGCATCTTCCCTCAAGGCCCACGGCCGCGGTGCCGAAAGAGGGGGTGTCCTTCCCCTCACCAGGAAGAGGAGGCCGCACCATGGCCCGAATCCCGCTCTTCCAGCGGATCCCGAAGAACGGCGACCCCTCCCGCCGGCCGAACGGCGACGGGGCCAACGGCAGTCCCACCGGGCCCAATCAGCCCGGCGGGTCCGCCGCCGGCCAGCCGGCGCCCTTCCTCCAGAACCGGCGGAACCAGATCATCGCCGCCCTCGTGCTGCTCAGCGTGCTGCTGGTCCTCCCCATCTTCGGGATGGGCCAGTCCGCCAGCAACGAGAAGCCGCTCTCCGACGTGCTCGCCTCCCTGCCGAAGGCCACCTTCAACGGGCACACGATCGTCAAGGCCGACCTGGACGACGACAACCGGGTGCTCGACCTCACGCTCGACGACGGCAAGGACATCACGACCTCGTACCCCAACGAGTACGGCGCGGTCCTGGTGAAGGACCTGCAGGACGCCGGCATCCCGTTCGACACCCAGCCCGTCCACCACGCCTCCCCGATCGGCGGCATCGTGGCCATGCTGCTGCCGGTGGCCCTGATCATCGGGTTCTTCGTGTGGATGTCGAAGAAGGGGGCGATGGGCACCGGAGCGGCCAACGCCAAGGCCTTCACCGCCACCAAGGCCGAGCTGCCGGAGCCCCCGTCCGCCCGGTTCACCGATGTCGTCGGCTGTGACGAGGCGGTCGAGGAGCTCTCCGAGATCGTGAGCTTCCTCCACGACGCGACCCACTTCGACGCCGCCGGCGCCAAGATGCCCCGCGGCTTCCTGCTGGTCGGACCCCCCGGCACCGGGAAGACCCTCCTGGCCCGGGCCGTGGCCGGCGAGGCCGGGGTGCCGTTCTACTCGGCGGCCGGCTCGGACTTCTCCGAGATGTTCGTCGGCGTCGGCGCCGCCCGGGTGCGCGACCTCTTCGCCAAGGCCAAGAAGACCGGCGGCATCGTCTTCCTCGACGAGATCGACTCCGTCGGGCGGGCCCGCAACGGCAACGCCCCCGGCGGCGGCGCCAACGACGAGCGGGAGTCGACCCTCAACGCCCTGCTGGTGGAGATGGACGGCTTCGCCAAGGAGGCCAACGTCGTCGTCATCGCCGCCACCAACCGGCCCGACATCCTCGATCCGGCCCTCACCCGGGCCGGCCGCTTCGACCGGCAGGTGACGGTGGCGCCTCCCGACCGCCGGGGCCGCACCCGCCTCCTGGAGCTCTACGCCAAGGACCGCACCATGGGCCCCGACGTCGACTTCGTCGCCCTGGCCCGCCGCACCCCCGGCCTCACCGGCGCCGACATCTGCAACCTCGTCAACCAGGCCGCCCTCGAGGCCGCCCGGGGCAAGCGCAACATCGTCACCAACGCCGACTTCGACGAGGCGCTGGCCACCGTGATGATGGGCCGGGCCCGCAAGTCGGCCGTCGTCACCGACCGCGACCGCGAGGTCACCGCCTGGCACGAGGCCGGCCACACCGTGGCGGCCCTCGTCCTCCCCGACGCCAACGACCCGGTCCAGGTCACCATCGTCCCCCGGGGCCCGGCCGGCGGCGTCACCTGGATGGGCGGCGACGACCACTCGTTCCTCACCCGCTCCCAGGCCCGGGCCCAGCTCATCGTGGCCCTCGGCGGACGGGCGGCGGAGGAGCTCCTCCTCGACGGCGACTTCACCCAGGGCGCCTCCGGCGACCTGCAGTCGGCCACCGGCCTGGCCATGCAGATGGTCACCCAGTGGGGCATGTCGGACCTCGGGCTCATGGCCCTCGACCCCGACCGGATCGTGTTCGGCGGGATCGGCGACAAGGTCCACACCGAGGTCGACGGGATGCTGGCCACCGCGCTGCAGTCGGCCCGCGAGGTGCTGGCGGACCACCGGGCCCTGTTCGACGCCGTCGTCAAGGAGCTCCTCGACGAGGACACCGTCGACGTCGACCGCCTCAAGGCCATCTGGGCCGAGGTCGAGGGGACGCCGGTCGCGGCGTAGCCGTCCCCCGGGCGGGGGTAAGGTCCCTCGCCGTGAAGATCGGAATGGTTGGTCTGGGCCGGATGGGCGGGAACATGGCCGAGCGGCTGCGCCGGGCCGGCCACGAGGTCACAGGCTACGACCGGGATCCGAAGATCGCCGACGTGAAGTCGCTGGCCGAGCTGGCCGGGGCACTCTCCGCTCCCCGGGTGGCCTGGGTCATGGTGCCGTCCGGTGAACCGACGAAGTCGACGATCACCGAGCTCGGTGAACTGCTCTCGGCCGGCGACCTCGTCATCGACGGCGGCAACTCGAACTACAAGGAGTCGATCGCCCGGTCGGAGGAGCTGGCCGCCAGGGGCATCGGCTTCGTGGACTGCGGCGTGTCGGGCGGGGTCTGGGGGCTGCAGAACGGCTACGGCCTGATGGTCGGCGGCACCGGCGACCACGTCGCCCTCATCCGGCCCGTCCTCGAGGCGCTGGCTCCGGCCGACGGCGGCCTCGTCCACGCCGGGCCGGTCGGTGCCGGCCACTTCACCAAGATGGTCCACAACGGCATCGAGTACGGGCTCATGCAGGCCTACGCCGAGGGCTACGAGATCCTGGCCGCCTCGGAGCTCGGCATCGACGTACCCGGCGCGGTGGAG
>JAICYE010000447.1 GCA_025934385.1 Acidimicrobiia bacterium
GACGGGCCGGCGCTCTCCGCGGCGCGATGGCCGAGCGCCGCCCGGAAGACCTCGCCGGCGTGGAGGACGGGCACGACCTCGCCGGTGCCGAGGACGGTGGCACCGGCGGTGAAGCGCACCCGGCGCAGCGGCGGCGGGAGCGCGGTGACGACGATCTCCTCCTCGCCCCGGATCTCGTCGACGAGGACGCCGGTCGCCGGCCGGTCGGTGGCCGAGATCACCGCCAGGCGGGCGGGTCCGCCGTCGGCGCGGTCGCCGGCCGGGGCCAGTCCGAGCACCTCGGCCAGGCCGGCCAGCGCCACCGGCGCTCCCGGCCCCCGCAGCGCCGCCCGTCCGCCGGTGCGGCCGACCGGGGGGTGGGGGTCCCCCCGACCAGGGCGGCGGGAACCGCCACGGTCAGTGTCGTCGACGCGCACCACCCGGCCCACGGTGGCCAGGGGGAGGGCCATCGTCCGGCCGGCGGCCCGCAGGACCAGGCACCGGGTCGTGGCCAGGGTGAGGGGGAGCGTCACCGTGAACGTGGTGCCGGCGGCCGGTTCCGTGGCCAGCGACACCGAACCCTGCAGCGACTCCACCGCCGCCCTGACGGCGTCGAGCCCGACGCCCCGGCCCGACACCTCGGTGATCCGTCCGGCGGTCGAGAAACCCGGCCGGAAGACGAGGTCGAGCCCGGCGACGGCCGCCTGCTCGGCCGACACGAGGCCGAGCTCGACGCCCCGCCGGCGGACGGCGGCGACGTCGATGCCGGCGCCGTCGTCGACCACCTCGAGCACGAGGGTGTTCCGCTCCTCCCGGGCCCGGACGCTGACGGTGCCGACCGGCGGCTTCCCGGCCGCCGCCCGCCGGCCAGGATCCTCGAGGCCGTGGTCGACGGCGTTGCGCACGAGATGCGTCAGCGCTCCGGCGATGCCCTCGAGCACCGACCGGTCGACCTCGGTGCTCTCGCCGACGAGATCGAGGCGGGCCTGCTTGCCGCAGGCGGCGGCGGTGTCGCGCACGAGGCGGGGGAGGCCGGCCAGGGCCACACCCACCGGCACCATGCGCAGTCGCCGGACGCCGTCGTGGAGTTCGACGGCGACGTGCTCGAGGCGGCGGACGTCGGCGTCCAGCCGCCGCCGGAGCTCGGCCATCTCGTCGATGAGGGCGAGGCCGTCGTCGCGGGGAACGATCGGGGGTCCCGTCGCCGATGGCGGGACGGCGCCGGGGACCTTCCGCCGCCGCCGGCGGCGCAGGCCCCGGGCGAAGCGGGACGTCTCGCGGTCGAGGGCCCGGGCTTCACCCGCCCGCTGCCGGAAGGCGCCGAGGGTGGCGTGCAGCTCACGCACCTCGGCCATCAGCGCCTCGAGCCGGGCCATCGGCACGCGCACGGCCTCGGCCATGAGCGCGGGGGCCGGCACCGGCGGGCCCGGGGGGGGTTCGGAGGCCGGGGCCGACGGCAGGGAAGCGGCGGGCGGAGCGGGAGCCTCGAGGGCGGTGACGACGCGCTCGACGTCGGCGTCCCGTCCGCCGACCAGATCCCGCAGGGCGTCGACGCCGGCGTAGATCGCGCCCCAGGTGTCGGGGCCGGCGGCACCGCCGTGGCGGAGCCGCTCGAACACGGTCTCCAACCGGTGGGAGATCCGCTCGACGTCGGGCAGGCCGGCGGCCCGGGCCCCGCCCTTCAGCGTGTGGGCCTGGCGGAACGCCTCGCTCAGGTGGTGCTGGGTGTCCCCTCGGGGAGGCTGGTGAAGCCCCCAGGTATCGGGCCCCGCCGCTCCGCCTTCGAGGGCGAGGAGGGCGGCGTCGAGCGCCGCCAGCCGCTCGGCGGCCTCGGCCACGAAGATGTCGTGGAGCCGTTCCCGCAGCTCCCGCTCCCAGGCGCTCTCGCTCACACCTCGACCCGGTACCGGGAGGCCAGCTCCCGCAGGGCGATGGCCACCGCGTCGAGGTCGGAGGCCGAACGCTCCAGCGCGGTGCTGCCCTCGGCGTAGGACGTCGACGCGTCCCGGATCTCGTTCATGGCCACGGAGATCTGGTCCATGCCCACGCTCTGCTCGTGGGCCGAGACGGCGATGACCTGGACGGCCTGGGCCGCCTGGTGCACGACGTCGGTCAGCTCGGCGATCACCTCGCCGGCCTGCTCGGCCTGGCCCGAACGCTCCTCGGCCGAGCGCGACCCGGCCTCGGTGGCCAGCACGACGGCATTGGTGGCCCGCTGGATCTCGCCGAGGATCGTGCGGACGGCCGCCGTGGCCTCCTTGGACTGGTCGGCCAGGTTGCGGACCTCGGCCGCCACCACGGCGAAACCCCGCCCCTGCTCCCCGGCCTTGGCCGCCTCGATGCTGGCGTTGAGGGCCAGGAGGTTCGACTGGTCGGCGAGGTCGCCGACGGTGGCGATGATCTCGTTGATCTGGGCCGCCTGCTCCGACAGGTCGAGGATGTTGGCGCCCAGCGTGTCGAGCGTGGAGCGGATCTCGCCCATGCCGTCGACGATCGAACGCACGGCGGTGAGCCCGTCGTCGCCGGCCGCGGCCGATCCCTGGGCCAGCGTGGCCACCTCGGCCGCCCTGGTGGCCGTCTGCTCGGCGGTCATCCGCACCTCGCTGACCGTCGTGGCGATCTCCGTGATGGCCGCCGAGTGCTGGTTGGCGGTCGAGGCGTGCTGGCTGACGGCGGCCAGCACCCCGCTCGACGCCTGAGCGATCTCGGTGGCCCGCTCCCGCACCCCCGACGAGATGGTGCCGAGGTCGGCCACC
>JAICYE010000115.1 GCA_025934385.1 Acidimicrobiia bacterium
CCCACCCGGCCCGGCCACCGCGCCGGCCGCCCCACCCGGCCCGACCCCCGCGCCGGCCGGGGCCAATCCCATGGCGCTGCGGAGGGCGGCGGCGAAGTCCGTCCCGGCCGGCCCCGGAGCCGTCTGGGCGGCGGGCGGCGGGGCGACGAAGCGCCGGCAGATCTCGGCGACGCGGGCTTCGACGGCGGCGATCCCGTCCACGTCGGACCGATCGGCGCCCCGCCCGTCCACCTGAGGGAAGCGGGCCGGCCCGTCGGGGAGCGGACCCGGTCACATCGGTTACCAAACTGAGACGGAAGTGGACGGTGTGTTGCGGTATGTCCAATGTTGTCGGCGTACTACTGTGTCGACCGTGGCCCGCTCGCATCTCCACCGCCGCTTTCCGCTGGTCCTCGGTATGGCCCTGCTGGTGGTCTTCCTACCGGTCGTGACCCATGGCCGGTCGAGCGTCCGCGCCCGGGCGGCGGGGCGGCCCAACATCCTGTTCATCCTGATGGACGACATGCGCTCCGACGGGGTGATGAACAACCCCGCCGTCCTGCCGAAGACGAAGCACTGGCTGGCCGACGCCGGGACGACGTTCACCCAGGCCTTCACCACCACGTCGCTGTGCTGCCCCGACCGGGCCACGATCTGGAGCGGGCGGTTCGAGCACAACCACGGCGTCGTCGACAACTACTCGGGCGACAACCTCGACCGGGACTGGATCGAGCCCCGCTACCTCCACGACGCCGGCTACACCACGGCACTGGTGGGCAAGTTCATCACCGACTGGAACTTCCGCTACGAGCCGCCCCACTTCGACGCCCTCGCCGCTTTCCAGGGTGGCTACACCAACTCCCGGTTCATGGTGCGGGACCTCGGCGCCGGAAAGACGCATACCGAGACGGCGCCCTACACCACCGACTGGATCGGCCAGAAGGCCTCGGCCTACATCGACCAGTTCGCCAAGCTCGGCAAGCCGTGGTTCATGCAGGTGGCGCCGCACGCCCCGCACCAGGAGCAGACCGCTCCGGGGCCCGACTCCTGCAACCTCCACAAGATGTACACCTGGCCGTCCCGCTACGACTCGGTGCCCATGCCCCGGTGGAACCCGACGCCGGCGGTGACGGTGGAGGCCGGGCCGAACGCCAAGGCCGAAAAGGCCGACAAGGTCCCCTACGTGCGGGGGATGAACTTCACCGAGAAGTGCGGCGAGATCACCTACGAGGGGCACATCCGGACGCTGATGGCGGCCGACGACATGGTCGACCAGCTGATGACCCACCTGCAGGACACCGGGCAGCTGGCCAACACGATGGTGATCTTCACCAGCGACAACGGCTACTCCTGGGACGAGCGGGGCGTGACCAGCAAGGGCCTGCCGTGGACGGAGCACGTGGTGGCGCCGATGATGGTCCGGTGGGACGGGGTGTTCCCCCCGGGGACGACCGACGACCGCCTCGTCGGCACCGAGGACTACCTGCCGACCTACCTCGACGCCGCCGGGTACACGCCGCCGGAGCTGCGCTACCCGCTGGACGGGCAGTCGTTCCTGCCCGGCCGGCCGGCCCGGAGCGAGAAGCTGCTGGAGTTCGGCCCGATCCTGCGGACGTCGCCGAAGGGCTACATCGGCCACCGCGGCATCCCGACCTGGCTGTCGCTGCGGTCGAAGACGTGGCAGTACATCGAGTTCTACGAGAAGGGCAACAACAGCACCGTGCAGTGGAGGGAGTACTACGACCTCACCAACGACCCCTGGGAGTTGAACAACCTGCTGTACGACAAGAACTCGAAGAGCCTGACGAACCCGCCCGACGTGGCGGCGATCGCCACCCGCCTCCACCGGGCGGCGACCTGCGCCGGGAGGTCCGGAGCCAATCCCTGCCCCTAGTCTTCGGGGCATGAGCACTGAATCGAGTGAGACGACCGCGCCGGCGATCGACCGGGTCGAGCAGGCCGAGCGCTTCCTGGCCCTCCACCAGGGGCCCGAGCCGCTGCTGATCCCCAACGCCTGGGACGCCGGATCGGCCAAACTCCTGGTGGCGCTGGGCTTTTCGGCCGTGGCCACCACCAGCAGCGGCTTCGCCGCCTCGCTGGGCCGGCTCGACGGCTACACCATGGACGACGAGGCGCTGGCCAACGCCGCCGTGGTCGTGAAGGCCTCCGGCGCCGTGCCGGTGTCGGCGGACCTGGAGAACGGCTTCGAGGACGAGCCCTCGAAGGTCCGCATCACGCTGCTGAACGCGCTGGGGGTCGGGCTGTCGGGCTGTTCCATCGAGGACTACACCGGCCGGCCCGACGACCCGCTCTACGACCTCGAGTTCGCCGCCGAGCGGATCGAGGCGGCGGCCACGATCGCCCACCGGGGGCCTGTCCGCATGGTGCTGACCGGCCGGGCCGAGAACTTCATCCGGGGCCGGGCCGACCTGGCCGACGCCATCGCCCGGCTGCAGGCCTACCAGGAGGCCGGCGCCGACGTCCTCTACGCCCCGGGTCTGACCTCGATCGACGACATCCGGGCGGTGGTGACGTCGGTCGACCGGCCGGTCAACGTCCTGGCCGTGCCGAACGGGCCGACGGTGGCGGAGCTGGCCGAGGCCGGCGTCCGGCGGATCTCGGTCGGCGGGGCCTTCGCCTTCGCCGCCTACGGCGCCATGATCGAGGCCGCCCGGGAGCTCCGCGACCAGGGGACCTACGGCTACTGGGCGAAGACCGAGATCGGGCGCTCGGCGGTCAAGGAGTCCTTCCGCCCCTGAGAGGTCATCCAGCCTGCGACTTGGTGAAGGTGACGAGGAACTCGATCTCGCCGTGGTCGTCGGTGCTGGCCGGGCCGAAGGTGGGGTTCCCGATCCCGTAGTCGGCGAACACGACGGGGATCGTGCCGTTGACCTCGATCGTGCCGGCGGTGCGCTTGGCGGCGATGCTGGTGGTGACGGTCTTCGTCGTGCCGTGGACGGTGAGTTGGCCGGTGGCCGGCACGGTCACGGTGACGCCGTCGGCCGGAAGCGTGCCGAGGTCGATCGGCTGGGTCAGCCTGAACGTCGCCGTCGGGTACTGGCGGACGTCCATGATCCGGCCCCGGAACTGGTTGTCCCGCTGGCTCTTGTCGCTCGTTACCGAGGCGAGGTCGACGGAGATGTCGGCCGTCTCGATCTTGCTGCCGGCGATGGTGAGGGCGCCGTCGACGTTGCTCGTCCGTCCGACGGCCTCGGTGCTCTGACCGAAGAGGACCTCCTTGACCCGGTAGCCGGCCTGGCTGCCGGACGTCGCCGTCCAGGTGCCGTCGAAGCTGGCCGGGGCGGCCGTGGTCGGCTGCCCGGCCTGGCCGCTCGGGGGCGTCGTCGCCGTGGTGGCCGGGACCTTGTCGTCGATGCTGCCGCCGAGGGTGAGCCGGGCCGGGGTGTCGCGGCTCAGCACGTGGATGTAGGTCCACGTGCCCGCCGTCACCAGGACGAGGGCGACGATGGGCAGGGCGATGATCCACTTCAGGCGGCGCACGGCATCGGCCTTTCTGTGAGGGGGCGGCGTCTCGCACCAGCATCGGCACGCAGCCTCGCAGCGCCCTGGGAGGCCCTTGAGAGTTGGCTGGGAAGGGCGAAAAGTCCTGCTTTCAGCGGCCTTGAACCGGCCGGAAGGCCACCATCGGCAGCTGGCGGACCAGGCGCCGTCGGTCGGCCGCCGACGAGGTGTAGCGCCACCCGAGGAGGCGGCTCAGCATGAAGCGGGCCAGGGGGGCGATCAGCCGGTTGCGCCGCTCGTAGTCGGCCATGATCGCCACGGCCTCGTCCTCGGGGACGATGCGGTGGACGGCGGTGAAGTGCCTCGGCCCGATCGTGACCTCCGCCTCGCCGTTCGCTTCGAGGTTGCGGAGCCAGTCCGAGCCGGGGCCGAAGCCGGCGACGACGACCGCTTCCGAGCTGCGCGGCTCGAACCGCACGACCTCGAGGACGGTGTCGTACCGGCGTCCTGAGTTGCGGCCGCGATGGCGGACGAGCAGGAGCCGGTGCCCGAAGAGCCGGCCGCCGTGCCACCGGTACACCGCCGCCGGCGCCCGGAACAGCGCCGCCACCACCGGCCGGGACCGGATCGCCATCTCGCCAGGATGTCGCGTTCGGGGGGTGGGGCGCACAGCGAAGCGGGCGCGTCAGGAGCGGTGGGCGGCGAGGGCCGGGCCCTTGCCGGCGCAGTCGTAGACCTGTCCGGCGTAGGCGGGGGGGAGAGGCGCCTTCCCGTCGGCGGCGGCGGCGCTCACCGGGGTGCAGACCGCCTGGACCGCCTGCATGATCTGTCCGGCTGTCCCCCCGCGGCCGAAGCCGCCGGACGGAGCGCCCAGGGGCGGTTCGGCGGCCGGAGTCCCGCCGGCGGGCGGAGAAGCGGCACCGCGGGCGGGGGTGCCGGACTCGGCGGGGGCGCCGGAGCCGGCGGTGGGGGCGCCCCGGCGGCGGGAACCGCCCCGGCCCAAGCCGTTGCCGGTCAGGAAGTAGCGGACTTCGCCCCTGTCGACCATGGCGGCCACCGACGCCACGGTGGCGGCGGGATCGGAGCCGGAGAAGCCGCCCAGCGCCATGACCGAGAGGTTGTCGGTGGCGACGAGGTCGGCGGCGCTCATGGCGCTGGTCACCGCCAGGTCCCAGCGCTGGCCGGTGTCGTGGTCGGCCAGGAACTTCGCCAGGCCGGCCTCGCCGGCCGCGGGGTCCGGGCGGACCGAAGCGTCGGAGCCGGAACGTCCGGCGCCGGAGCCGGAAGCGCCGGAGCTCCGTCCGGCAGCGCCGGCCCTCGGGCCGCCTTGGGGGCCGGCGGCGTCGAGGGAGCGGTTGGTGGTCTCGCTCACCGCCCAGGCAGCCGGGGTGAGCAGCGCCACCACGAGCCCGGCGGCCAGCGGGGCGGTCACGTAGCGCCGTCCCCGGCGGGCGGCGGCCACGGCGACGAGGCCGATGACCGTGACGACGGTGAGGACCACGACCGCCGGCCGGATCCAGCCGAGGAGCGGCCCGGCCCGGTGGCTGAGCCTCACCGCCAGCCAGGCGGAGACAACGACGCCGCCGCCGGCGTAGGCCAACCAGGCCCGATCCCGGCGGGCCTCGGCCAGCACAGCGGCGGCGCCGATCCCCACCAGCGCTGCCAGCCCGGGGGCCAGCGCGCTGGTGTAGTAGCTGTGGAAGATCCCCTTGGCGAAGCTGAAGACGGCGAAGTGGAGGGCGACCCAGCCTGTCCACAGTGCGATGCCGCCGAGGGCCGCCCGGGACCGGCGGTGGTGCCACAGCCCCGCCAGCACCGCCAGGAGTCCCAAGGGGAACAGCCAGGCGATCTGCGGTCCGTCCGAAGCGGAGAACAACCGGAAGGGGCCCGGCTGGTCGCCGAAGAACCCGCCGAAGCCGCCGGCGGCGCCGACACGGTCCGCGCCCTGCCGCCCGGGGACGCCGGCCGGGAAGGCGCCCGCACCGGGGAACGTGCGGGGAGTGCCGGCAACCGCGTCGCCGGGCGCCTGGGTCCCCTCGGCGGCGCCGGCGTCGCGGCCCCGGTCGCCCCGTCGGGCGCCGCGGCTCTCACCCTGACCGTCGACCCGGCCGACGCCGTTGTAGCCGATGCTCAGGTTCCGTTCGGTGTTGTTGCTGCTGCCGCCGACGTAGGGCCGGGCGGACGGCGGCGTCAGGTCGACGATCGTCATCCACGGCAGGGTGAAGGCCAGCGCCGCCGCCGCCAGCACCGTGGCCCGCTTGACGCGGTGCGGCCAGCCGCCCGGGCTGCCGAGCAGCACGGCCAGCCCGAAGGCCGGCGCCGGGATGGCCGCCGCCAGCATCTTGGCGTCGAAGGCGGCCCCGAAGAACAGGCCGGCCAGCACCAGCCACCGTCCCCACCGCTCGGCCTCGAACGAGCGCAGCAGCGCCCACGCCGCCGCCAGCAGGAAGAAGACCATGAACGGGTCGGGGAGGTTCATCCGGTTGACGGCCACGTTGACGGGGGAGAGCGCCAGGGCCGACGCCGCCACGGTGGCCGCGATCGTGCCGTACCGGCGGGACACGATCACCCACAGCAGAGCCACGGCGGCGGCGCCGGCCAGCGCCCCCGGCAGCAGGAGACTCCAGCTCGAGAAGCCGAACAGCTTGGTCGACGCCGTCTGGAACCACAGCGCCAGCGGCGGCTTGTCGACGGTGATGAACCCGCCGGGGTCGAAGGCACCGAAGAAGAAGTTGCGCCACGACTGGCCCATCGACCGCACGGCGGCGGCGTAGTAGGTGTTGCCGAGGCCGTTGGCGGAGAGCCGCCAGCAGTCGACGAGGAGGGCGGTGAGCACCGGCCCGGCGAAGCCCAGCTGGCGGGCGACCGAGGTCGCCCGTCCTCCGCCGGTGCCGGTGCCCGATCCGCCGTCGGTCCCTTCCGGGGCGGCGGTAGGGCCGGCCGCCGCCCCGGGAAGGGTCCTGTGGTCCGCCGGAGCCGTCGGGGGAGGAGCAGCGGCCGGCGGAGAGCTCGTCATCGCACGAAGAGGCGCGCCACGCCCCGGAGGTCGTCGAGGGCGGTGCGCACGATGTCGACCCGGGAGTCGGGGTCGTCGACCCAATCGACCGGCAGCTCCACGATGCGCAGGCCGGCCCGCTGGGCCCGGACGAGGAGCTCGGTGTCGAAGAACCAGGATTCGTCCTCCACCTCGGGCAGCAGGGTCTGCAGCGCATCGGTGCGGATGGCCTTGAACCCGCACTGCGCGTCGTGCACACCGAGGTGGAGAACGGACCGCAGGATCAGGTTGTAGAGCCGGGAGATCACCTCCCGGCGCGGCCCCCGCACCACCCGGGCGCCCCGGGCCAGCCGGGA
>JAICYE010000555.1 GCA_025934385.1 Acidimicrobiia bacterium
AACCCAGCGGGCCGAGGCGGCCGCCGCCGTGGCCCACGCCGAGTCGGCCCGGGCCGCGGCGGCGCTGGCCGAGGAGCGCCGGGCCCGGCGGGCCGCGGCGCAGGAGGCGGAGGACCTGGGCCGGCGCCTGCGCCAGGTGACCGCCGAGCGCGACCGGGCCCGCGGCGAGCGGGACCGGGCCGCCGAGGACGCGGACCAGGCCCGCCGGCGCGCCTCCGGTCTCCAGACCGAGCTCGACGACGTCCGCGCCCGGCTGGCGGCGACGGTGCAGGAGGTTGCGGCCCCGTCCCCGTTCCCTGCGGCCGCGGCCGGCGGGACCGGCGGCTCCGGCGGGGTCGGCGACGAGCTGGCCAAGGCGGCCGGCTCTGCCCTGCTCGGCGCGGCCGCGGCCGCGGCCCGGATGGCCACGTCGCTGGAGGAGGCCGCTGCCGCCCTCGGTGCGCCGCCCGCCGGCGCGACCGGCCGGGCCCACACTCACGAGGGGGACTCCTCGCCCGACCGGGCGGCCGCGCCCACCCCCGAACCGCCGGCCACCGTCGCCCGTGAACGACGGCCCCGCTCGCCCCGGCGCCTCCCGGCCCCGCTGCCGCCCGGCATCCTGGACGACTCGGTCGAGGCCGCCGACCACCTCGTGCGGGTCCCGGGGATGACCCTGCTGGTCGACGGGTACAACGTCTCCCAGACGGGGTGGCCGGAGCTGGCCATCGCCGAGCAGCGGCGGCGCCTGGTCGGCGCCCTCACCGAGCTGGCTGCCCGCACCGGCGTCGACGTCTCCGTCGTCTTCGACGGCGCCGACCCGTTGTGGCCGCCGGTGGTGCCGGCGACGTCGCGGCTGGTCAAGGTGAGCTTCTCGCCGGCCGAGGTCGAAGCCGACGACGTCGTGCTCGCCCGGGTGGCCGAGATGGACGCGGCCCGGCCCGTGCTGGTGGCGTCGAGTGACCGCCGGGTCCGCGACGGCGCCGCCGGCATGGGCGCCAACGTCATCTCGTCGCCGCAGCTCCTCGCCGCGCTCCGTCGCTGAGCCGCTCGCGTCCCGGCGGCCGTGGGCCGCCGTGGGCCAGGACCCGTCAGCTAGAGTCGTCGACCGGCAGGGCCGACGGACGAGGGGGCGACGTGGACAGCGGCAATACCGCGTGGGTGCTGGTCTCGGCCGCGCTCGTGCTCTTCATGACGCCGGGGCTGGCTTTCTTCTACGGCGGCATGGTCCGTTCGAAGAACGTCCTCGGGATGCTGATGCAGAACTTCTTCTGCATGGGCCTGGTGAGCGTGCTGTGGGCCGTCGCCGTGTTCAGCCTGGCCTTCGGCAAGGACGCCGGCGGCGGCGTCATCGGCAACCTCGGCTTCGCCGGGCTCCGCCACGCCGCCGACGCGGCCACGACGCTGCCGGGTTACGTCGGCGGCCTCGCCCTGTCGGTGCCGCCCCTGGCGTTCGTGGCCTTCCAGCTCATGTTCGCCATCATCACGCCGGCGTTGATCACCGGGGCCATCGCCGACCGTATGAAGTTCTCGGCGTGGGCCCTGTTCGTCGGCCTGTGGCTGTTCCTCGTCTACGCCCCCGTCGCCCACTGGGTGTTCAGCCCCCAGGGCTGGCTGTTCAAGCGCGGGGCGCTCGACTTCGCCGGCGGGACGGTGGTCCACATCAACGCCGGTGTCGCCGCCCTCGCCGTCGTCCTCGTGATCGGCCGGCGCAGGGGTTGGCCGGGCGAGGGGATGCCCCCGCACTCCCTGCCGCTCACCCTGCTCGGCACCGGGATCCTGTGGTTCGGCTGGTTCGGGTTCAACGCCGGTTCCGCCCTGGGGGCCAACGCCCTGGCCGCCCAGGCCCTGGTCAACACCCACATGGCCGCCGCCGCGGCGATGCTCGGCTGGCTGCTGGTCGA
>JAICYE010000003.1 GCA_025934385.1 Acidimicrobiia bacterium
CAGCCGCATCCTCGTCGAGGGCGTCCACGACGCCGCGCTCGTCGAGAAGGTGTGGGGCGACGACCTGCGGCTGGAGGGGGTGGTGGTGGAGCGGCTCGACGGCGTCGACCACCTGGCCGACGTCGTGGCCGAGTTCGGCCCGGGGCCGGGGCGCCGGCTCGGCGTGCTGGTCGACCATCTCGTGGCCGGGAGCAAGGAGGCCCGGCTGGCGGCCGAGGTGCGCCACCCCCACGTGCTGGTGACCGGGACGCCGTACGTCGACGTGTGGCAGGCCGTGCGGCCGGCCGCCGCCGGCATCGCCGCCTGGCCGATCGTGCCCCGGGGAGTACCCTGGAAGGACGGAGTCTGCGCCGCCCTCGGAGCTGCCGAGCCCGGCCTCCTCTGGCGCAAGTTGCTCGGAGCCGTCACGACCTGGAAAGACTTGGAGACACCGTTCGTGCGAGCGGTCGAGCAACTCATCGATTTCGTCACCGACCCGGGGGCAATGTGATTCCGAGCGAGAAGATCTCCGTGCTGTTGCCGAGGGATGTCCTCGAGGACGCTCGCCAGGCGGCGGCTGCCGGCGGCGAGACGATCGACGAGTTCGTTCAGGCCGCCCTCACCGAACGGCTCAGTCGCCTCGCTGCGCCCGTCCCGGATGACCGCCGTCGGGCGGCGGCGGCCGAGTGGTTCGACTAGGGAGCTTCACCTGCCTCCCCCCGGACACCACTGACGGCTCGGGTAGCGTAGGAGCCGTTCACCGCCCGTCCGACATAATGGGCGACGTATGAGTGACGCCCGGCGTAAGAACGTCTCACTTTTCCTCGACCACCAACTCGACGCCGGCCGCGCCGACCGGGTCGCGGTCGTGTGCGGCGACGAGCGGGTCACCTACGGCGAGCTGCTTCATCGGGCCTGCCGGGCCGGGGCCGCCCTCCACGACGCCGGCGTCCGGCGCGAGGAGCGGGTCCTGCTGCTGCTCGACGACACGCCGGCCTTCCCGGCCACGTTCCTCGGCGCCATTCGGATCGGGGCCGTGCCGGTGCCGGTCAACCCGCTCTACAAGCCGTCCGACTTCCGCTACTTCCTGGAGGACTCCTACGCCCGGGTGGTGGTGGCCGACGCCGCCTTCGCCGAGAAGGCGGCCGAAGCGATCGAGGGGCTCGACGGCGTGAGGGTCTTCGAGCCCTCCGACCTCTCCGACACGGGCTCCGGCGTCGACGAGGGCGGCCTGCCGGCGCTGCCCACCCACGAGGACGACATGGCGTTCTGGCTCTACAGCTCGGGGTCGACGGGCCGGCCCAAGGGCGTGATCCACCGCCAGGCCGATGCCGCCGGCGTCTGCGACACCTACGGCGCCAACGTGCTCCAGCTCACCGACGCCGACGTGACCTACTCGACCACGAAGCTGTACCACGCCTACGGCATCGGCAACGGCATCTTCTTCCCCTACCGCGTCGGAGCCACCACCGTCCTGACGCCCGGCCGGCCGAGCCCCGGCGCCATCTTCTCCACGGTCGAGACCCACCGGCCGACGGCGTTCTTCTCGGTGCCCACCCTCTACAACGCCCTCGTCAACGCCGAGGGCGCCAAGGGGCGGGACTTCTCGTCGGTCCGCATCTGCCTCTCGGCCGCCGAGCCCCTGCCGCCCGAGGTGTTCCGCCGCTTCGAGGAGACGTGGGGGCTGCCGATCCTCGACGGCATCGGCTCCACCGAGATGCTCCACATCTACTGCTCCAACACCGCCGATGCCCGCAAGCCGGGCTCCAGCGGGCGACCCGTCCCGGGCTACGAGCTGATGATCCGCGACGAGGGCGGGCGCCCCACCGCCCCCGGCGAGGTCGGCGAGCTGCTCGTGAAGGGCGACAGCGCCCTCTCCGGCTACTGGCACCACCGCGACCGCACCCGGCGCACGCTGGTCGGCGAGTACTTCGCCACCGGCGATCGCTACCGCGTCGACGAGGACGGCTTCTACTGGTACGAGGGCCGGGCCGACGACATGATCAAGGTCGGCGGGCTGTGGGTGTCGCCGATCGAGATCGAGAACGTGCTCATGGAGCACGCCGCGGTGCTCGAGGCCGGCGTCGTCGGCGTCGACGTCGAGGGGTTCATGAAGATCCGGGCCCACGTGACGCTGCGGCCCGAGGTGGCCGCCGGCGCCGGCGAGGACCTCGTGGCCGAGCTCCAGAACCTCTGCAAGGAACGGCTGCAGCGCTACCAGTACCCGCACATCGTCCGCTTCGATTCGGAACTGCCGAAGACGATGACCGGCAAGATCCAGCGCTACGTGTTGCGGAGCCGCTCGTGATTGCCAGACGCCGTGATTGACGGCATCCCCCTCGTGGACGCCCACCTCCACCCCGCCCACCTTTCGACGCTGAAGATGCCGGTCAAGGTGTGGGCCGGGGGGTTCGGGTCGATGGACGGGATCTACGACGCTGACGGCGCCGTGATCCCGCCCGCCTTCGACGCCTACCTGGAGGCCGAAGGCGTCGACGTCGCCATCATGTTCTGCGAGTACAGCCCGCTGGCCACCGGCGTCCAGCCGATCGAGGACCTGCTCCCGATCGCCGCCGCCAACCCCGCCCGGCTGCGGTTCATCGCCAACGTCAACCCCCACCTCCACGACCCGCCCCTGTCCGAGCTCGAGCGGCAGCTGGCGCTGGGAGCCGTGGGCCTCAAGCTCCACCCCGTCCACGCCCGGTTCTCGCCGAACGACGCCGTCCTGTGGCCGCTGTATGGCCGCTGCTCCGAGATCGGTTTGCCGGTGGTGTTCCACTGCGGCACCAGCGTCTTCCCCGGCGCCGTCAACCGCTACGCCGACCCCGGTCTCGTCGACGAGGTGGCCGGCGCCTTCCCTGAGCTCACGATCGTGCTGGCCCACGGCGGCCGGGGCTGGTGGTACGACGCCGCCGCCTTCATCGCCCAGATTCGGCCCAACGTGTGGATCGAGCTGTCGGGCCTGCCGCCGAAGAAGCTGCCGCAGTACTACCGCAACTTCGACCTCGGCCGGCTGGGGCGGAAGTTCGTCTTCGCCACCGACTGGCCCGGCGTCCCCGGCATTGCCCGCAACGCCGCCGCCATCGCCGATCTCGGCTTCGACCGCGACACGCTGGAGCTGATCTTCTGGCGCAACGCCTTTTCCATTTACGCCCTCGGGGAGCCTCCGACTGACTGGTGTTGAGCGTCGGGGGTAAGTTCGCCGTCATGATGCGACCGGGACGCGACGCCACCCCCAACATGACCGACTACGAGGCCGAGCGGGCCAGCTTCCGGCTGGAAGTGCCCCCCCGGTTCAACTTCGTCCTCGACGTCCTCGAAAAGCGGGCGGCGGCCACGCCCGACGGGCTGTGCCTCCTGGCGCTGGACTCCACCGGCGCCGAGACCGCCCGGTACACCTGGGCCGGGATGGCCCGGGAGACGCGGCGGATGGGCAACGCCCTCCTCGGTCTCGGTGTGAAGAAGGGCGACCCGCTGTTCATCATGCTGCCCCGGATCCCGCAGTGGTACGTGGCCGCCCTCGGGGCCATGCGCATCGGCGCCATCCCCATGCCGGGCACCAACCTCTTGACCGGCAAGGACATCGAGTACCGCATCCAGCGGGCCGACGCCGTCGCCGCCGTCACCGACTCGGAAGGGGCGGCCAAGGTCGACCTGGTGGCCGGCAACCTTCCGATGCTCCGGCACAAGATCGTCGTCGGCGAGTCGCCGTCCAACGGCTGGACGCCGATCGACCGCCTGCTGGAGACGGGCTCGCCCGATCCGACGCCGGCCGATCCGACGGCGTCGACCGATCCGATGTTGCTGTACTTCACCAGCGGCACCGTGTCGTACCCGAAGATGGTCATGCACACCCAGGCCAGCTACGGCATCGGGCACACGATCACCGCCCGCTACTGGCAGGACCTCCGGGAGGGCGACGTCTCCTGGGCCCTGTCCGACATGGGCTGGGCCAAGGCCGCCTGGGGGAAGCTGTTCGGCCAGTGGCAGCAGGGGGCCACGGTCGTGCTCATGAACATGGGCAAGCCCGATCCCGATCTGCTGCTCGACACCATCGGCCGCCACGGCATCACCGAGTTCTGCGCCCCGCCGACGCTGTACCGCAGCCTGGTGCTGGCCGACATCGGCAGCCACGACCTGTCGTGCCTGCGCCACTGCGCGTCGGCCGGCGAACCGCTCAACCCCGAGGTCATCCGCATCTGGGAGGAGGGCACCCGGGGGCTCACGATCTACGACGGCTACGGTCAGACCGAGACCGTCAACCTGGTGGCGAACTACCGGTGCATGCCGGTGCGGCCGGGGTCGATGGGCAAGCCGACGCCAGGCTTCGACGTCCGCATCGTGAGCGAGTCGGGCGACACCCTCGGGCCGGGCGAGGAGGGCCACATCGCCGTCCGGGTGGCGCCCGAGCGGCCGGTCGGAATGTTCGCCGGCTACTACAAGGACCCCGAGGCCAGCGAGGCCGCCTTCCACGGCGGCTGGTACTTCACCGGCGACAAGGGTCGCGTCGACGAGGACGGCTATTTCTGGTTCGAGGGACGGGCCGACGATGTCATCACCTCGTCGGCCTACCGGATCGGGCCGTTCGAGGTGGAGAGCGCCCTCATCGAGCACCCCGCCGTGGCCGAAGCCGCCGTCGTCGGGAAGGACGACCCCGAGCGGACCCAGCTCGTCACCGCCTTCGTCATCTGCGCCCCCGGCTTCCAGGGCTCCGAGGCGCTGGCCCTCGAGCTCCAGGACCACGTGAAGCGGACCACGGCGCCCTACAAGTACCCCCGGCTGGTGTACTTCGTCGACGAACTGCCGAAGACCGTGAGCGGCAAGATCCGTCGGACCGAACTTCGTGATCAGCTCCGGGAAGGCAAGTTCTGACAGGTTGGTCGCGGTCCCGTTCTCCGGGAGGCTGATTAACCTGGCGGGGCGATGGGGGGAGGAATCTTCGGGTCGTCCCGGCGTCGGCGCGGGCGCTATCTGCTCCTGGGCCTGCCGCTGGCCGTCGGCGTCGCCGCCGTGGTGGCCGCCGCGCCCTCGGCCGCGCCGATCGGCGCCCCGGCCGGGCCCGACACCCGCCTCCCGGCCAACCCCGTCCTCCAATCGCTGGCCGCCCGGGCCCGGTACGACGCCGCGGCCGGGTATCGCACCCCCGACCCCACGAACCCCGTCTGGAAGAGCGTCCACGGCCCGTTCCGGTCCGACCTCCCCGGCCGCGACCAGTCCAACGACCCGTCGCCGGTCTACACCGAGGCGCAGCGCCACCAGCTGGCCGCCGAGGGCAAGGCGCTGTTCTTCTCCACCACCGCCTTCGGGCAGCAGCCGAGCGAGGGGCCGATGGTCCATGGCCTCCGGCTGTCCTGCGCCACCTGCCACGCCGGCCCGGGGTTCGCCGACGGCCTGACCCACGTCGTCGGGCCCGTCCGGGAGCGGGAGCTCGGCCGCCGCCAGACGCCCTCGCTGTTCGGGGTGGCCTTCACCGCCCCCTACGGGTGGGACGGCCGCAACCCCACGCTGCAGAACCAGGCCCGGGGGGCGGCGGTCTCGCCGCTGGAGATGCACGCCGGCCGGGAGCCGACCAAGCACGAGCTCGACGCCCTGACCGAGTTCATGAAGACGATCGTCGAGCCGCCGGCCGTCCCGGGGAAGGACTTCGACCCCGTCCGGGCCAAGCGGGGCGAGGCCCTCTTCCGCACGCCGCGGCCGGTGGTCGACCCGACCGGCGAGTTCCCCTCGGGGGCCAGGGTGGCCTGCGCCACCTGCCACTCCGGCGCCTTCTTCACCGACCGGAAGTTCCACCGCGACTTCGTCCCGACCGGCGACCCGGTGCTCGACCCCGGCCGCGTCGGCCCCGACGGCACGATCCTCGGATTCGACACCCCGTCGCTGCTCGGAGCCCGGCTGACGGCGCCGTACTTCCACGACGGCGTGGCCGGCGACCCGACGGGTCCCAGCAACTTCCTGGGCGGCGGGGTGGGGCCCCACTCGGCCGAGGTCCAGCCCGGCGCGGCCGGCCCGGCCGCCGCCCGGCGGGCGCTGCTCGACAACCTTTTGCCCTTCTACAACACCGTCCGGTTCAACTTCGGCTTCACCCAGGACGAGCTGCGGGACATCGCCGAGTTCATCCTGTCGCTCTAGGCGCGGGATCATGGCCCGGTGCTGATCTCTCCGGGGGGCACCCCCCGGCCCCCGGGTCTGATGCGGCAGGCGCTGCTGGTGGCGGGCAAGGACCTGCGGATCGAGGCCCGCTCCCGGGTGGCCCTCAACCAGGTGCTGCCCTTCGCCGGGATCGTGTTGCTGCTGTTCGCCTTCGCCCTCGACCCCGACCGGGGCCTCCTCCCCCGGGTGGCGCCGGGGCTGTTCTGGGTGGCGGTGCTGCTGGCCGGGCTGCTGGCGATCTCCCGGGCCTTCGCCGTCGAGGGCGAGAACGGCGTGCGCGACGCCCTGCGCCTGTCGGGGCTCGACGGTGCCGCCGTCTTCTGCGGCAAGGCCCTGGCGGTGGCAGTCCAGCTGCTGGCCCTGGAGGTGGTGCTCGGCATCGGCGTCGTCGTCCTCTACGACCTGCAGCTGCACAACCCACTGGTGGTGGTCCTGACCAGCCTGGCCGCGACGGCGGGCCTCGCCGCCGCCGGTACCGTGTATGGAGTGCTCGCGGCGGGTCTGCGGGTCCGGGAGACGCTGTTTCCCCTGCTCGTGCTACCCGTCGTGGCGCCCGTCATGCTCGGCGCGACCCGGGCCTGGGAGGCGGCGCTGTCCGGCGCCCCGTCCGAGGCGTGGCCCTGGGTCAAGCTCCTGACGGTGTTCGGGGTGATCTACGTGACGATGGGGTGGCTGGCCTTCGGGCCGCTGCTGGAGGAGACATGAGCTTCTGGTCCCGGCGGGGGACGACGGTGCTGGGCGGGCTCACGCTCGTCAGCCTGGCCGTCCTCGTCGTGCTCGGCCTGTTCGTCTCCGACCCCGACTTCCAGCAGGGCGACGCCGTCAGGCTCATGTACCTCCACGTGCCGGCCGCCTGGATCTCCTACCTGGCCTACGGCGTCACCAGCCTGGCCTCGGCCCTCTACCTCTGGAAGCGGACCCGGGCCCAGGCCTGGGACACGCTGGCCGGCGCCTCGGCCGAGATCGGCGTGCTGTTCACCGGCCTCACCCTGGCCCTCGGCTCGCTGTGGGGCCGGCCGGTGTGGAACGTCTGGTGGGCGTGGGACGCCCGCATCGTCTCGACGGCCGTCCTGTTCTTCCTCTACCTGGGCTACCTGGCGCTGCGGAAGGTGCCGGCCGACCCCGCCGTGCGGGCCCGGCGCAGCGCCATCGCCGCTTTGGCGGCCTTCGTCGACGTCCCCGTCGTCCACTTCTCGGTCGAGTGGTGGCGGACACTGCACCAGAAGGGCACGGTCTTCAACCGGGAGCTGAACCCCACGATCCAGGGGAACCTGGCCTGGGCGCTGCTGTCGGGCGTGGTGGCCTTCACGTTCCTCTACCTGTACCTGCTGGAGCGGCGCTACCGGCTGGCGGTCCAGGAGGAGGCGGTCGAAGGCCGGGCGCTCGACGCCGCCATCGCCGAGCGGCGGGCGGAGGCCGAGGTGGTGCCCGTATGACCGACGCCGGCTACGTCATCGGCGGCTGGACGCTGACCGGCGTGGCCATCGCCGGCTACGTCGGCCGGGTGTGGTCCCGCACCCGCCGGGCCCGCCGGCTCCTCCCGCCCGACGACCAGGGGCGCCGCCCGTGACGGTGACGGCGCCGCCGACCGAACCGCCGCCGCCGGTCAGGAAGCCCCGGCGGGTGCGCTACTGGGTGGCCGGCGGGCTCTGCCTGGCGGCGGTGGCCTACCTCATCATCGGCGGGCTCGGCAGCAACATCGTCTACTTCAAGACGGTCTCCGAGGCCGTCCACGACCGGCCGTCGCAGGGCGACCACCGGTTCCGGCTCATGGGGGCGGTCGTGACCGGGTCGGTCACCCGCACCCCGGACGGCGTCAGCTTCCAGGTGACGGACGGGACGCAGCGGGCGTCGGTCCTCCACCACGGAGACCCGCCGGAGCTGTTTAAGGACGGCATTCCCGTCGTGTGCGAGGGCCGCTGGCAGGGCACGACGTTCGACTCCGACCGGATCATGATCAAGCACGGCGCGGACTATCACCCGCCATCGGTGGACGCTTCGAAGTGAAAGGCGCGATCGGGTTCGGGGGGGTCACCCTCGGGTTCATGGCCGCCGCCCTCGGTGTCGTGACCCTGGGCGTGGGCATCCACCGGCGCGACGGGCGGATCATGGCCACCGGCCGGCAGTTCGTCTTCATGGTCCTCCTCGGGGCGCTGATCGCCGCCGGCGCCATGGAGTGGGCCCTCGTCACCCACGACTTCTCGATCGCCTACGTGGTCAGGAACCACTCGCGGGAGACGCCGCTGCTCTACACGGTGGCGGCCCTGTGGGGGGCGCTGGAGGGCTCGATCCTGTTGTGGGCCGTGGTGCTGGCCGGATACCTGACCGTGACCGTCCGGCGGCTGCGGGCCCGGGCCTCCGAGCCGCTGGTGGCCTGGGCGACGCTGGTCGGCCTGGTGGTGGCGGCGTTCTTCTTCGCCCTCATGCTCGGCCCGGCCAACCCCTTCCGGCCGACGGCCGGGCTCATCCCGAAGGACGGGCTGGGCCCCAACCCGCTGCTCCAGAACCACGTGCTGATGGCGATCCACCCGCCGATGCTGTACCTCGGCTACGTCGGCATGACGATCCCGTTCTCCTTCGCCATCGCCGCGCTGATCACGGGCCGGGTCGGCGAGGGCTGGCTGCTGGAGACGAGGCGGGCGACGCTGGTCGCCTGGGCCTTCCTGTCGGTCGGGATCGTGCTCGGCGCCTGGTGGAGCTACGAGGTGCTCGGCTGGGGCGGATACTGGGCCTGGGATCCGGTGGAGAACGCCTCGTTCATCCCCTGGCTGACGGCCACGGCCTTCCTCCATTCGGTGGTCGTGCAGGAGCGGCGGGGGATGCTGCGGGTCTGGAACCTGTCGCTGATCGTCGCCACCTTCTGCCTGACGATCCTCGGGACGTTCCTCACCCGCTCCGGCGTCCTCAACTCGGTGCACGCCTTCTCGCAGTCGTCGATCGGCGCCTGGCTGCTGACGTTCCTCGGATTGGCGGCGGTCACCGGCATCGGCCTCATCGCCTGGCGGGGAGACCGGCTGCGGACGCCGGGCCGCATCGACTCGCCCGTCTCCCGGGAAGGCGCCTTCCTGGCCAACAACCTCCTCTTCGCCGCCTTCGCCTTCGTGGTGCTGCTCGGCACGGTGTTCCCGCTGCTGGTCGAGGCGCTGCGCAGCGAGAAGCTGTCGGTCGGCGAGCCCTACTTCGACCGCATGACCGTGCCACTGGGGCTGGCGCTGCTCTTCCTCATGGCCGTGGCCCCGGCGCTGCCCTGGCGGGCCGCCTCCGGGCCGGTGCTGCGCCGCCGGCTGGCCGCGCCGGCCTGGATCGGGGCGCTGGTGATGGCCGGCTGCGCCGTGGCCGGCGTGCGGGGCGTGGCCGAGCTGCTGGCCTTCGGGCTCGGAGCCTTCGCCGTGGCCGGCATCGTCCGCCAGTACGCCCTCGGCGTGGCCGCCACCCGCCGAACGGTGGGGAACGGGTGGATCGCGGCGGTGCGCCGCACCGTGGCCGGGAACCGGCGGCTCTACGGCGGCCTCGTCGTCCACGTCGGCGTCGTCGTGATCGCCGTCGCCCTGGCCGCCAGCATGGGCTACACGACGAAGCGGGAGTTCCACCTCGTCCAGGGCCAGCGGGCGACGCTGCAGGGCTATCACTTCACCTACCTCGGCACGACGCAGCGCCAGACCGGTCAGAAGAACACGATCCAGGCCCGGGTGCGGGTGGAACGGGGCGGACACGACCTCGGCGTCTACGCCCCGGCGCTGTCGATCTTCCCGAACTCGGCCCAGGCCATCGGGACGCCGTCGGTCCGCACCGGCCTGGTCCGGGACGTGTACCTCACGCTGGTGTCGTCCCCCGACCAGGACGGCAGGGTGACGATCGGCGCCCAGCTGAGCCCGCTCGTCGTCTGGCTGTGGATCGGCGGCGGCATCATCCTCTTCGGGACGGGCGTCGCCGTCTGGCGGCCGCTGCGCCGCTCCCGGCGGCTGCGGTCGGCCGACCGGGAGCCGCTCGAGCCGCCGCCTCCCTCGGTGCCGTCGGCCGACGAGGAGGTCCTGGCGGAGGCGCCGGCATGATCCGCCGGGTGCTGCCGGTGGCCGCGCTCCTCGCCGTCGTCGCCGTCGCCCTCGTCATCGGGGGAGCGGGACGGAGCCACCCGAGCCGGTCGCCGGCGGAACGGGCCCATGACATCGCCGCCGTGCTGCGCTGCCCGGTCTGCCAGGGCCTGTCGGTGGCCGACAGCCCGTCGCCGACGGCCAAGGCGATCTACGACGACGTCCGCCACCGGGTCGACGCCGGCGAGAGCGACGCCTCGATCAAGGCCTACTACGTCACCCACTACAGCCAGTGGATCCTGCTCCAGCCCGAGACGTCGGGCATCGGGGCGCTGGTGTGGATCCTGCCGGTGACGGCGCTGCTGCTCGGCGTCGGGGGCCTGGCGCTGGCCTTCCGCCGCTGGGGCCGCCAGCCGGCGCTGGCCGCCACCGACGCGGACCGGGCCCTGGTCGAGCGGGCGCTTGGAAGCCGGAAGGAGGCACCCGGGTGAGCCCGGCGACGGGGTTCGATCCCGACGCCCTGGCCTCGCTGGAGTCGGAGCGTGACTTCCTGCTCCGCTCGATCGCCGACCTCGAGACCGAGCGCGCCGCCGGCAATCTCGACGACGCGCACTACCAGGCGCTGAAGGACGACTACACCGCCCGGGCGGCGGCGGTGCTGCGGTCGATCGAGGACGGGCGCGATGCCCGCCCGGCGCCGGCGCCCGTCCCCAAGAAGCGGAGACTCGTCACCGGCGGCGCCATCCTCGCCTTCGTCGTCGTGGCCGCCCTGGCCCTGGCCGCCGCCGCCGGGAAGCGCCACGACGGCCAGACGATCACCGGCAATGCCCAGTCGAGCGGGGCCCAGTCGAGCGCGGCCCAGTCCGACCCGAACGCCGACCAGTCCGACGCGGCGCGGCGGGCGGGGCTGGAGCGCCAGGTCAAGGATCACCCCGACGACGCCTCCGCCCATCTGGTCTACGCCCGCTACCTGCTGGAGAAGGGCGAGGCCACCGCGGCGGTCAAGGAGTATGTCGCCACCGCCCGGATCGACCCGAAGAACGCCGAGGCCAACGCCTACGCCGGCTGGGTCTCGTTCGTGGCCGCCCAGTCGGCCAACGCCGACCCCAAGATGGCGGCCGAGCTGACCGACCGGGCTCTGGACCGGCTCAACGCCGCGGTGGCGGCCAACGACGCCTACCCCGACGCCCACTTCTTCCGGGGCATGGTGGAGTTCCGGGGGAAGAACGACCCGAAGGCGGCCGTCCACGACTTCGAGCGCTACCTGGCACTCGTGCCTCAGGGGCAGATGAACGAGCAGGTGAAGGCCGTGCTCGACCAGGCCCGCAAGGCCGCCGGATAAAACGGCCTAGGCTCTCCCGGTTCCAGCGTCCCCCGACTCGAAGGGAGCCCGCCATGGCGAGCCCGCCCCCCATGAGCATCAACGTCGACGCCCTCTACAAGGTGACCATCACCACCGACCGGGGCGACATCGTGATGGAGCTCGACCCCGCGCTGGCGCCCGAGACGGTCAACAACTTCGTGTCGCTGGCCCGGGACGGCTTCTACGACAACCTGACGTTCCACCGGGTCGTGCCGGAGTTCGTCATCCCGGGCGGCTGCCCGGAGGGCAGCGGCCGGGGCGGCCCGGGCTACAAGTTCGCCGACGAGCCCGTGAAGGGCGAGTACACGCTGGGCGCCGTGGCCATGGCCAACGCCGGGCCCAACACCAACGGGTCCCAGTTCTTCATCTGCATCGACGACTGCCGCCGCAAGCTGGCCCCCAGCTACAACCTCTTCGGCTTCGTCACCGACGGGATGGACATCGCCCTCGGCACCCAGGTCGGCGACACCATGCGCAAGGTCGTGGTCGAGGAGCAGGCCAAGGCGTAGCCCGGCCGACGCCGGTCAAGCCGGGCATTCCGGTCCAACCCGGCTGGGGGATCCACCACCTCACGGGGCACCTTCCGTATCGTCCGCAAGGCAAGTGACGTGGACGAAGCCGAGCGAGCGGAGGTGCCGTCGTGGGGATTGGAAGCCGGAAGCGCCGTACCGGGCGGGACGAGCCGCTGGCCTTCCTCTCGGCGGAGGATGCCCAGCGAGAGGCGATCATCGGCCGGCTCTTCGACGGCGTGCTGCGCTCGGCCCGCGGCCAGCTGCTACGGGCGGGGTCGCCGCTGGCCGTCGAGGTGTGGGGCAGCGGCCTGCTGGCCGTGTGGGACGGCCTTCCGGGCCCGTCCACCATGGGTCCCGGCGGCGACGACTCCCCGGCCGGGGCGTTCACCGAGGCGTTGATCCGCCGGGCCCGGGCCCTCGGCACGCCCGACGCGATGGCCGTCCTCGTCGCCCTGGCGGCGGTGGGGCCCTCCCGGGTGGCGACCCGGGCCCGCACGGCCGCTGCCGCCCTGGAGCAGGCCGGGATCCCGGCCCCCGAGTGGGCCGGGCTCGCCGGCACGGCCGTTCCCACCGAGGCCTGGGTCGGCAGCGACGTCTACGGCGACCAGGAGATCGTCATCGTCGGGTTCACGTACCCCGGGCTGACCGGCGACCCCGGCCACTCGATCTGCGTGCTGGTCGACCACACCGAGCGGGGCGTGGCCAAGGACGCCTATCCCGCCGCCCCGCTCGATCAAACCCTGGCCCGGTGGCGGGAGGCCGAGGGCGACGGGATCAGCCTGCGGCCGGCGACGCTGCCCGAGGTGGCCGCCCGGCTGGCCGACGCCCTGCTGGCCACCGACTTCAGCGCCGCCGATGTCAGGGCTTCCGGGCAGGCCACCGAGGAGGCCGACGGCCGGAGCCTGGTGGAGATGCGGGCCCTGCTCACCGCCCGCCTGGCCACGCTGCCGCCGGCCGCCGCCATCGGCGTGGAGGAGCTCGACGCCGACGGGCGGGACTGGCTGGTGGCCGAGTTCCTCGGCTCGCCGGAGGCCGCCGACCTGCTGTCGGAACCGGCGGCGGTCACGGTCTGCCACAGCCTGATCGCCTACCGCTGCGACTTCGGCGACGGCGACCCGCTCCGGTGGAGCCCGACGCTGGCCGGGCTGTGCCTGCTCGACCACTTCCCGGTCAGGGTCAGCCTCGACGCCCCCGACGTGGCGCTGGTGCCCGACGTGCTCGCCGCCTGGGTGGCCTTCGCCGCCGGACGCCGGCACCTGCCCGAGGTGGCGCTGACCCGCATCCTCGACGTCATCGACTCCTGCCGGGAGGACTTCCCGGTGGCGATGGCCGACGCCGCCCGCTACAGCCCGGCCAAGCGGGCGGCCATGAACCTTCTGGCCCAGGGCATCGACCTGACCGACGAGCACACCTGGGCCGCCGTCGGGCGTTAGTCGGCCCGACGGTGACGGGTCGGTAGGCGAGTCGGCTCAGACGTGCAGCAGAGCCGGCTTGACCTGCCGGATGACGGCCCTGACGGCCAGCTCCACGAGGAGCACGACCGCCGAGACCAACAGCGACTCCAGCAATCCAGTCATGTGTAACCCTCGTGGGGAAGTGGGTGTTCTGAGGGATCTGACCACGATCCTGAACACCCGAGGTGGCTCCTCGGTTCGACGGCGACCACGATGGGCTCGCCTGAAGATGAATTCTTCCTGACGACGCCTCTGACCTGCCGCCCTAGGTCTTATCGGGTGTTTCGCGCCGCCCACCAACGGGGCAGGACGAGCGCCGCGCCGGTGCCGGCGGCCGAAGCCACCGCCGCCGTCCCCCATCCCATCGGGTCGAGCGGGGTGCAACCGAACAGCTGGCTCACGCCGGGGGTCTGGATCACGACCACCAGCAGCGCCCCCGATCCGACGACCGAGGCCACCGTGGCGGGGCTCGGCCGGCCGGCGGCCAGGGTCTGGCCGAGCTGGGTACCCACCAGCGCCGCCAGGCCGATCGTCCGGGCCCGGGCCGGGGTGCCGGTTACCCGTCCGACCAGCCAGGCCCCGGTGGCGGCGGTGCCGGTGCAGACGGCGCGCTGGACGATCGCCTGATCAAGGGCCGAGCCCAGCGAGGCTTCCGGTCCCTCCCGGAGCAGGTCGCTGACGCTGCGCCGGGCCGGCGGCTGGACGGCGATGGCCATGGCCGGGGCCACGTCGGTGAGCATGTTGACCAGCAGCAGCTGCCGGGGGTTGAGCGGCGTCTGCGAGCCGAGCAGGGTGCCGCCGACAGTGAAGGCGATCTCGCCGAGGTTGCCGCCGACGAGGAGAGCCACGGCATCACGAACCGAGACCCACATGCCCCGGCCCTCGGCCACCGCGTCGACGAGGACCTCGATGCGGTCGTCGAGGACGACGAGGTCGGCGGCGTCCCGGGCCGCCTCGGTACTGCGGCGGCCGAGGGCGATGCCGACGTCGGCCAGGCGGATGGCCGGGGCGTCGTTGGCGCCGTCCCCGGTCATGGCCACCACCGAGCCGGCCCGCTGGAGCGCCCGGACGATCCGCACCTTGTGGGCCGGGGTGACCCGGGCGAAGACGGAGACGCCGGGGAGCCGCGCCGTCAGTTCGTCGTCGTCGAGCTCGTCGAGTTCGGCGCCGCTGACGGTGGGATGGCCGTTGAGGAGGCCGAGCTCCGAGGCGATGCCCTCGGCGGTGGACGGGTGGTCGCCGGTGATCATGACCACCGACACCCCGGCCGCCTGCAGGTGGCGGACGGCCTCGGCGGCGGTCGGCCGCACGGGGTCGGCGATGGCCAGGAAGCCGAGGAAGACGAGGTTCTGGACCCGCTCGTCGTCGAGGTCGCGCCGCTCCCCCGGGGGACAGGGGGTGCCCCCCTGATCAAGGCGGCGTGAGCCGCTCAGGTCAGCCGGTCGGCGGGCGACGCACAGGACCCGCAGGCCCCGGCGGGTCAACGCCTGGAGCGTCTCGGTCGCCTGGCTTCGGGCCTCGTCGGTCATCGGCACCGGGTGGTTGTTCGAACCGTCGGCCCAGTGGGTGCAGCGGGGCAGGACGATCTCCGGGGCGCCCTTGACCGACAGGATGAGCTCGCCGGCCCGCTGGGCGAGCGTGGCGTGGAAGCCCCGGCCGGGCTCGAAGGGCATCTCATCGATGCGCTCCCAGTCGTCGTAGCCGTGACGGGCGTCGATGCCGGCCCGCTGGCCCGCCTCGGCGACGGCGGCGTCGGTCGGGTGGGGGAGCCGCCCGGCCGGCGGCGGCTTCGGCGTGGCCCGCAGCCCGGCCCGCAGGAGTTTGCGGCCCCGCTCCGACAGCCCTTCCAGCGACTCCTCCCTCCCGTCGAGGAAGGCGACGCACGTCAGCGACAGCCGGCCCTCGGTCACCGTGCCGGTCTTGTCGACGCACATGACCTGGACCCGGCCGAGCGCTTCGATGGCCCGGGTGTTGCGGACGAGGATGCCGTGCCGGGCCAGGCGCCGGGCAGCCGACAGCTGGGCCACGCTCGACAGCAGCGGCAGGCCCTCGGGCACGGCCGCCACCGCCAGGCTGACCGCCCCGGCGGCGAGCTGGCCGAGCGGCTGGCGGCGCAGGAGCCCGACCGCCACGGTCAGCGCCCCGGCGCCGATCGAGATCGGCACGGTCAGGGCGGTCAGGTGCTGGAGCCGGGCCTCGACCCCGGTGGCCGGCGCCTGCTGGCCGGCGGCCACCGCCCGGCGGGCCTCGGTGGCCGAGCCAATGGCGACCACGACGGCCAGCGCCTCGCCGGCCGCCACCGACGAGCCGTCGTAGAGCATCGACGTCCGGTCGGCCAGGGCGAGGGCGAAGGTCGGGTCGGGGTCCTTGGTGACCGGCAGCGACTCGCCGGTCAGGCTCGACTCGTCGACCTCCAGCCAATCGGTGGAGAGGATCCGCAGGTCGGCGGGGACGGCGTCGCCGGCCCGGAGCCGGACGACGTCGCCCGGCACCAGCCCCTCGGCGTCGATCACCGCCTCCTCACCACCCCGGCGCACGATGGCCCGGCGGGCACCCACCCGCTCGAGGGCGGCGAAGGCCTGATCGGCCCGGAACTGCTGGACGCCGCCGATGACGGCGTTGAGGACGACGACCCCCCCGACCATGGCGGCGTCGACCGGGGCGCCCGTGACCAGCGAGAGGCCCGCGCCCACGGCCAGGATCGGCGTCAGCGGGTTGACGAGCTCGTCGGCCATGTCCCGGGCCAGGCGGAGCGGCGCCGGCACGGCGCCCTGGCGGGCCGGGCGCCGCCGGGCGGCCTCGGCGGGGTCGAGCCCGTCGGGGGACGACCCGGTCCGCTCCAGCACCGCGCCGGGCTCGAGAGCGTGCCACGGCGTCGGGTCCCGGGGCAGCGGACGCGGCCGGTGCGCCAGGGCCATGGCCGCCCGGGTGCTGCCGGCCATGGTGACGAGGGCGGTGCCGTTGACCGCCGTCCCCACCCGCAGGCCCGTACCGGGGATGGGCCGGAAGGCCAGGAAGGCGGCCAGGCTGGCCCCCAGCGTGGCGGTGCGGGCGCTCCACAGGCTGGCGGCCCGGGCGCCCTCGCAGGCCTCGACGATCAGGGCGGCATCGTGGAGGCCGGTGGCGATGATGTCGGCGCCCCAGGGGGCGGCGTCGCCCGGCTCGTGGATTCCGATGCCGCAGTCGGCGGCCCGCAGCCCGTCCGCCGAGGAGGCGCCGCCGACCAGGCACACCACCCGGCCCTCGGCCTGCAGGTCCCGGACGCCGGCGGCCAGCCCGCCGCCGTCGGGCACGACCCGGTCGGCCTCCAACGGGATCACCGGGGCGTCGCCCCGGAGGGCGAAGACGACCTCGAGGTCGCCGGCCCGGGCCAGGGCGACGAGGTCGTCGGCCTCCGGCCGCAGCGCCGGCCGGAGCTGCACGAGGGCCCGCAGCCCGCTCTCCCGGGCCAGGCCGAGGACGGGGACGCCGGGGCCGGCCAGCTCCGCCGTCCGCTGCCGGATCCGGCCGGTCAGCTCGACGCCGAGCCGGTCGAGGGGACCGAGCCGCCAGCCGTCGCGCTCGGCGTCGGCGGTCGGATGGACGGGGTCGAGCACGGCCGTGACCGCCCGGCGGAGCTCGGCGGGGTCGGCGCCGCCCACCGGGGCGATCTCGGCCGGGACGAGATCGTCGGTGACGAGCAGATCGCCCTGGAGCACGAGGCAGTCGACCCGGTCGAGGGCCCGGAGGGCGCCCCGGTGGACGACCACCACCCCCCGGCCCGACAGCGCCCGGCCGATGGTGGCGGCGAACGCCTCCTTGCCGTAGCGGGCGGCCTTCGGCACGCCGGCCTCCAGCGCCCGGCCGGCCACCGCCGGGTTGCGGGTGGTGACCAGCATGGCGCCGGCCGCCGCCAGCGACGCCGTCCAGGCGCGGTCGGCGTACGTCTCCACCGGCCCGGCCGGCAGCGGCCCCGGCCGGGGCGGCGCCAGCGCCGGGAGCCCGCCGTTGGCCGGCTTGGAGAACAGCTCCGGCTCCCGGGCGGCCCAGGCGGCCCGGCCGGCCCGCAGCTCCAGCAGCGTCGAGAGGTGATGGCTCAGCTCGGTCAGCGGCGCCAGCGGCCCGCTGCCGATGCCCTGCACCAGCGTGTTGACGACGGCCAGGCTCACGTCGGTGAGAGGGCTCTCGAACCGGGCCTCGATCGCCCCCCGGACCTTCGGAACTCCGTTGATGACCGCCACCGCCGATCCGGCCACCGTCCGCACGCCGCCGGTCAGCGGGGCCAGGAACCGGATCGGAAAGGCCACGGCCAAACTCACGGCGTCGGCGCCGAGCTTGGCCGCCTCCCGCAGGATCGGTTCGACGTCGGCGGGGTGGGTCTCGGTCTCGCTCCCGAACGGGCGCTCGGTGACGCCGTAAGCCTCCTCGACGGCCTCGATCTCGGCCACGAGGTCGGCCACCGACACGGCGCCCGGGTCGAAGGCGACGACGGCCCGGCCCAGGTAGCCGTTGATGTCGACCCACTGCACGCCGATCAGGGCGGTGAGCGCCGGCTCGAGCTCGGCGGCGAACCCGGCCAGTTCGGCGGGGTCGAGCCGGCGGAGCTCGAGGTGGGCCCGCTCCTCGTTGACCCACGACCGGCGCGTCCGGGTGCAGATGGCGCGGACCACAGGACGGACGAAGTCGAACAGGCCCATCAGAGCCCGCGGGGGGAGCGGCCGGACCCGGAGCTCAGGCCGGGTTTCCCGACGGCCGGGCGGCGCCGCCGGGTCGTGTCCGCTTGGCGGGCGCAGTCCTCGCCTTCGGGATGGGCCCCGATGCCCCCGCCCCGGCCGTCGCCGTCCCGGGCGTCGCCGCCGGGTCGGTCGAGAGGGCCGTGAGCGAACCGCCGGTCACGAGTCCGCCGGCCAGGGTCAGCGTGCTGCCGAGACCGGAAAGTGTCGTGCCGAGGACGTGCCCGGTGGTGTTGAGGACGTCGCCGAGCAGCAGGACCGTGCCGCTGATGGCACCGGCCGTGGTGTCGAGGACGGTGCCTGCGCCGTCGACGAGCCGGCCGGCCACGCAGCCGACGCTGCCGACCACCGTCACCGCTCCGCCGAGCGTCTGGCGGGCTCCCCGGATCACGACGTCGGCCGCCGAGCGGCGCTGCCCGTTCTCCACGACGACGCTGCGACCGCTGGCCATCGCCACTCCCCTCGCCGAGACCGCCCCCGGATCGATGAACTACCCAGACCCTAGGCCTCTCAGTCCGCCGATCACCGTCGGGGCGGCGGCCAGGAAGGCGTCGACGTCGACGGCGTCGCTCGACCATCCGACGCTGACCCGCAGCGAGTGGTCGGCGTCGACGCCCATGGCCGAGAGCACCGGTGACGGCTCGAACGTCTCGCTGGAGCACGAGGAGCCGGAGTGCACGGCGACGCCCCGCTGGTCGAGGCCGAGCAGGACGGGTTCCGCCTCGACGCCGTCGACGCCGAAGCACACGAGGTGGGGCAGCCGGTCGAGGGGATCGCCGAACACGGTGATGCCGTCGACGATCTTC
>JAICYE010000348.1 GCA_025934385.1 Acidimicrobiia bacterium
GCCGCGACCCGGACCGCGTCCGGTTCGGCTTCGTCCGCCGCCGCCCCCGGCAAGGGGTCGGCGCAGTCGGCCGGGTCGGCCGCACCGGGCGCCGCCGCCACGCCGGGGGCCCCCACGCCCGGCGCCGGCGCCGCGCCCGGGGCGGCCCCCGCCGCCAACAAGGCGCCGATCGTGTTCGGCAATGTCGGTGACTACAGCGGGATCATCGGCACCCTCATGAAGGGCGGCAACGTGATGGCCCAGGTCGTCACGCGCTACGTCAACGAGCACGGCGGCCTCGACGGCCACCCGATGGAGATGGTGACCGGCGACGCCGGCGGCGACCCCGCCCGGGCCCTGTCGCTGGTGCGGGACATGGTGGAGAACAAGGGCGCCGTGGCCCTGATGGGGAACCTGTGGGTGTTCTCCGGCAACGGGCCCCGCCAGTACCTCGAAGAGCACAAGATCCCCGTCATCGGCGGCGACGGCACCCTCAAGGTGTGGGACGACAGCCCGATGTACTTCTCCAGCGGCTCGCCCTACCCCGCCATGGCCCTCGGCGCCGAGAAGGGTCTGCTCGACCAGGGCCACAAGAAGCAGGCGATCATCTACTGCGTCGAGGCGGAGCAGTGCGGCGCCTGGCGCAACGTGGCCAAGCAGCACGCCCAGGAGCTCGGCGTCGACATCGTCTACGAGGCCCAGGTGTCGCTGGCCCAGCCCGACTTCACCGCCGAGTGCATCCAGGCCCAGCGCAACGGCGCCACCGGCATCCAGTCGGCCATCGACGGCCCGTCGATCGCCCGGCTGGCGAAGTCCTGCGCCCAGCAGGGCTACAAGCCGCAGTACATGGGCATCAGCCTGGCCATCATCGACTCGATCTCCAAGGAACCGACCCTCGAGGGCCTGATGGCCCCGCAGGGCAACTTCCCGTTCACGTCCTCGCTGCTGCCGGCCGAGGCCGAGTACCAGCAGATCCGCCAGAAGTACGCCCCGACCCTGGCCAACTCGCCGGCCGTGGCCACCGTCTGGGCCGCCGGAGCCCTGCTGCGGGAAGCGGTGAAGGGAACGGCGCTGCCGGACGGGAAGGTCACCTCCGCCGACCTGCTGAAAGGTCTCTACACCATCAGGAACGACACGCTGAACGGGCTCTCCGGTGCGCCGCTGACGTTCATCGAGGGAGCACCGAAGAAGCTGGTCAACTGCTTCTACTACATCCGCCTCACGGGCGGGCAATGGACCGACCCCTTCGGCTCCAAGCCGTCCTGCGTGTAGTCGACGTCTCGGGGGAGTGAACGATGAACCTTGGTAAGTGGTTGCGGCTCGCCTGGGACCGGGCGGCGGCGGTGGTGCTGATCGCGGCCGGGGCCGTCGCCCTGGTGCTGGGCTGGGTCGGGGTGAGCGGTGAAGCGTTCCCGGCCAAGCAGCTCCCGTACGTGATCTCGGGCGGCATCGCCGGCGTGTTCATCCTCGGCGTCGGCACGCTGTGCTGGCTGTCGGCCGACATGCGGGACGAGTGGACGAAGCTCGACCGCATCGAGGACGCCCTCAACCGGCTGGCCGACAGCGGCCTCGTCGACACCGGCGCGCTGCAGCGGGCGGCGACGCCGAACGGCACCGTCGATCTCGTCGACGTCGAATCGGCGTCATGAGCGTCGCCGTCGAGGCCCGTCCCGCCCTGTGGTCGAGGCGGGACGCCGAATGGCTGGTGGGGCTGCTGGCGGTCGGCGGCGTCCTCGTCGGGCTCTCGTGGTTCTTCGCCGCCGGCCGGCCCGACGCCGGTGACCAGCTGGTGTTCGTGAGCCTGGCGCTGGTCGGCGTCGTCGTCGGGTCGGCCGCCGTCGTGGGCTGGCTCGTCCGGGGTCGCCGGTTCCTCAGCGCCCGGCGGGGCCTGCTGCTGGGGACGGCGCCGCCGGAGGCGGCCACCGCCGCCCGGGCCGAGGAGCTCGTGGCCGGGCCGGGCGGCCGGTGGTTCCACCGGGCCGACTGCCTCCTGGTGGACGGGCGGGGTTGGACGGCGTCGCCCCGCCGGGAACACGAGTCGGCCGGTCGGCTGGCCTGCCCGGGGTGCCGGCCATGAGGGAGTGGCTGCCGTTCATCGTGGCCGGCGTCACCAACGGCTCGATCTACGGCCTGGCCGCCGTCGGCCTCGTGCTCACCTACAAGACGTCGGGCATCTTCAACTTCGCCCACGGCGCCCAGGCGGCGCTGGGCGCCTACCTCATGTACGAGTTCCAGACCCGGATCGGCATGCCCTGGCCGGTGGCCGGGCTCCTGGCCCTGCTGCTGGCGGGGGTGGTGGCGGGGCTCATCCTCGAGCGGGGGGCCTACGGGCTGGCGTCGTGCTCGCTGGCCGCCCGGGTCACGGCCACCGTCGGATTGCTGGTCTTTCTCCAGGGCGTCCTGATCGCCATCTTCGGATCGGCGTCCATGCCCATCCGGCCGTTCCTGCCCCAGAAGGTCTTCACCCTCGCCGGGGTCAACATCCGGGGCGAGCAGATCATCGACGTGGCCCTGATCTTCCTGGCCGTGGCCGGCCTCTACCTGTTCTTCACCCGGGCCAGGCTCGGCCTCGCCGTCCAGGCGGTCGTCGACGACCCGGCGCTGCTCGGCCTGGCCGGGACGAGCCCGGTGGCCGTCCGCCGCTTCGCCTGGGTGGTCGGCTCGTGCTTCGCCGCCCTGTCGGGAATGCTGCTGGCGCCGACGCTGGCCCTCGACGCCCGGCTCTTGACGCTGCTGGTGTTCTTCGCCTTCGGGGCAGCGGCGGTGGGGGCGTTCTCCAGCCTGCCGCTGACCTACCTCGGGGGCCTCGGGCTGGGGCTCGGCGCGGCGGTCTCCACCAAGATCCTCGGCCAGCTGAAGCTGACCGGCCCGATCCAGAGCCTGCCGGCCAACCTGCCGTTCATCGTCCTGTTCGTGGCGCTGCTGGTCATCCCGAAGCGCAAGCTCGTCGAGCGGGGAGCCCAGGTCGTGCGCCGACCGTTGCCGCCGGTGGTGCTCAGCCGGAGGGGCCTGGCGGTCACCGCCGTCGTCGGGCTGGCCGTGGCCCTCGCCGTGCCTCAGGTCGTCGGGGCCCGGCTGCCGATCTACATCACCGGCATGGCCTACGTCATCCTGTTCGGCTCGCTCGGCCTGCTGGTGCGGACGTCGGGCCAGGTGTCGCTGTGCCACATCGCCTTCGCCGCCGTCGGCGCGTCGACCGCCGCCCACGCCGTCGGCGCCGGATTCCCCTGGCCGCTGGCCGTCCTGATCGGCGGGGTGGTGGCCGTGCCGATCGGCGCGCTGCTGGCCATCCCGGCCATCCGCCTCTCGGGGGTGTACCTGGCCATCGCCACCTTCGGCTTCGGCCTCGTGATCCAGCGGCTCTTCTACTCGTCGATGTTCATGTTCGGCGGGACGTTCGCCATCCGCTCGCCCCGGCCCCACCTCACGGCGCTGCACACGCAGACCGACGTCGGTTACTACCACGTGGTGCTCGGGGTCACCGTGGCCTGCCTGGCGGTGATGGTGCTGATCCGCCGGAGCCGCATGGGCCGGCTGCTGCGGGCCTTCGCCGACTCGCCGA
>JAICYE010000242.1 GCA_025934385.1 Acidimicrobiia bacterium
CCGACGAGACGCCCTCCCAGATGTGCTCGGCGCGCTGGCTGATGCAGTAGATCGCCCCGCGCGGGGTCTGCAGCACCTTGCCGGCGCCGACCACGAGCTGGCGGCTGACCAGGAACGGGATCAGGACGTCGGCGAGCTTGGAGAACTCGCCCTGCCGTCCCACCAGGTAGTTCTCGTGGCAGCCGTAGGAGTTCCCGGCGGAGTCGGTGTTGTTCTTGAACAGGTAGACCTCACCCCGGATGCCCTCCTCCCGCAGCCGCTGCTCGGCCGACATGAGGAGGCTCTCGAGGATCCGCTCCCCCGCCTTGTCGTGGACCACCACGTCGTAGATGGAGTCGCACTCGGGCGTGGCGTACTCGGGGTGGGAGCCGACGTCGAGGTAGAGCCGGGCCCCGTTCTCCAGGAAGACGTTCGACGAGCGCCCCCAGGAGACCACCCGCCGGAAGAGGTAGCGGGCCACCTCGTCGGGGCTGAGACGCCGCTGGCCCCGGAGGGTGCACGTGACGCCGTACTCGTTCTCGAGGCCGAAGATCCGACGTTCCACGAATGGAGTGTACGGCCCAGGACCTGCCATCGGGGCCGTCCCCTTCCGACCAGCGGTGGTCATATCGGGCAACTCCCCCGTACGATGGATCTGTGGACGGAGTGAACGAGCGGGTACGGATGACCCGGCTCACCACGGTGGGGGGCTCGTTCGCGGCCCGGGTGCTCCAGGCGCGCCTCGAGGACGAGGGCCTCACCGTGGCCCTCCGCGGCTGTGTCGACGGGCCCTACGCCTTCACCGTCGGCGCCATGGGCGGGGTCGAGGTCTTCGTGGCCGAAGACGACCTCGAGGACGCCAAGCTCATCCTCCTCGTCAACGAGGTCGACTCCGCCCTCGACCCGTCGCCCCGGCGCACCCACCGGCCGAGCCGGTGGGGCGAGCGGGCCTTCTGGATGATCCTCGTGGTCATCATCCTGCTCGGGATCTTCCCGATCGTGCGGATCGCCACCGGCGGCTGATCGCCCCGCGGGTCCGCTCGCAGGCGTCCCGAGACCAAGTAGCGGGCAAACGGTGGTTGTAGGCTCCGCCCCCGTGATCGACCAACCACTCCCGATGTTCGCGCCCGGATCCGATCCGGGCCCGTCGTTTTTCGAGGTGCTCCGGCGCACGGCGCCCAACGCCCTCCCCGGCGCCAACCTGCCGCTGACCGCCCCGGGTCCGGCGGCGTCGGCCGCCTCGGCGCTCGGGATCCCCCACGGTACGACCATCGTCTGCATGAAGTTCAGCGGCGGCGTCGTCATGGCCGGCGACCGGCGGGCCACCGAGGGCTACACGATCGCCAGCCGTCGGATGGAAAAAGTGTCCCCTTGCGACCACTGGTCGGCCATGGCCATCTCCGGGGCCGCCGGCCCGGGTATGGAGATCGTCCGCCTCCTCCAGACCGAGCTCGAGCACTACGAGAAGGTGGAGGGCGAACCGCTGTCGCTGGAGGGCAAGGCCAACAAGCTGGCCCAGATGGTTCGGTCGAACCTGCCGGCGGCCATGCAGGGCATGGTGGTGGTGCCGCTGTTCTGCGGCTTCGACCTGCGCCGGGGTGAGGGCCGGCTGTTCAAGTACGACGTCACCGGCGGCAAGTACGAGGAGGCGGAATTCGCCACCACCGGCTCCGGCGGCGTCCACGCCCGGAACTGGATCAAAGCCGGGTACCGGGCCGGCCTGTCGAAGGAGGAGGCCGTCGACCTCGGCCTGCTGGCCCTGTTCCAGGCGGCCGACGAGGACTCGGCCACCGGGGGGCCCGACCTCGTCCGGCACCTGTTCCCGACGGTGGCCGTCGTCGACCGCGACGGCTACGTGAGGCTGGCCGACGACGACGTCGAACGGCGCTCGACCGAGCTCCTCTCGTCCGGGAGGTCCCCGCAGTGAGCATGCCGTTCTACGTCTCGCCCGAGCAGGTGATGAAGGACCGGGCCGACTACGCCCGCAAGGGCATCGCCCGGGGCCGGTCGCTGGTGGCGCTGGAGTACGCCGACGGGATCGCCCTCGTGGCCGAGAATCCGTCCGGCACGCTCCACAAGATCTCGGAGATCTACGACCGGATCGCCTTCGCCGGCGTCGGGAAGTACAACGAGTTCGAGATGCTGAAGATCGCCGGCATCCGCCACGCCGACGTGCGGGGCTACTCCTACTCCCGGGAGGACGTGACGGCCCGGGCGCTGGCCAACGGCTACGCCCAGACCCTCGGCCAGGTCTTCACCCACGAGATGAAGCCCTACGAGGTCGAGATCCTCGTGGCCCAGGTCGGGGAGCACGACGACGAGCCCAACGAGATGTTCCACATCCTCTACGACGGCACGGTGATGGACGAGCACGGCTTCACCGTCCTCGGCGGGCAGGCCGAGGCGATCAGCGACGAGGTGAAGGCCAATTATTCGGACGGGCTCGACGCCGGGGCGGCCGTCAGGCTCGGAGTGCAGTCGCTCGGTTCGCCCGACAACCGGGAGCTCGCCGCCGACCAGCTCGAGGTCGCCGTCCTCGACCGGAACCGGTCCCGGCGGAAGTTCCGCCGCCTCGACGACGACGAAGTCACCGGGCTTCTCTCAGCCGGATAGGGGGCCGTCGAGCGGCGCGGCGTGACAGCAGGCATGGGAGTCCAGACGCGAATGCCCTGCTAGAGGGTCACTCGCCGCCTTTCTGGACATAGTTCCGGACGAACTCCTCGGCGTTCTCCTCGAGGACCGAATCGATCTCATCGAGGAGCTCGTCGAGCTCCTCCTTGATCTTCTCGCCCTGGGCCTTGGGGGCGTCGACCTCGGTGGCCTCCGCTTCCCGGGCCTTCGGCGCCGGCTTCTGCTTCCGCTCCCGCTCAGCCATGTCGTCCCTATTTTCCTATGCGGACAGCCGGGCCACCAGTTCGGCCGGCGTTGCGCATCCGTCTAAGAGTTCATCGACGTGGGCCTTCGTACCTCTGAGAGGCTCCATCATGGGAATCCTTTTCAGCGGATCGGCCCCGAGATCGAAGATCATGCTGTCCCAGTTGGCGGCCACCACCGAGTCGGACCAGCGGGACAGGCAGCGCCCGCGGAAGTACGCCCGGGTCGTGGCCGGCGGCTCGGCGATGGCGCTCTGGACCTCGTCTTCGTCGAGCAGCCGTTCCACCTTCCCCGCCTTCACCAGCTTCTCGTACAGCGACCGCTCGGGCCGCACATCGTGGTACTGCAAATCCATCAACGCCAACTTGGGGTCGCCCCATTCCAGACCGTTCCGGGCGGCGTAGGCGTCGAGGAGGTTGTACTTCGTCACCCAGTCGAGTTGCCCGTCGAGCCGGGTCGCGTCGGCCTCGAGGGCGGTGAGGACCTGTTCCCACCGCCGCAGCAGGTCGCCCATCTGGGCATCGTCACCGCAGCTCTCGAGCCCGATCTCGTCGGCGTACTTCTGGGCCAGCCGGAAGAACTCCCACTGCAGCTCCACGGCGGTGACGCTCGACCCGTCGGCCAGCGAGAACGTCGTCCGCAAGGCCGGATCGTGGGAGATCTTCCGCATGGTCGGGACGGGGGAGGCCAGCGAGAGGTCCTTCTCGATGAAGCCGTCCTCGACCATGGCCAGGACCACGGCCGTCGTCCCCACCTTGAGGAAGGTGGCGACCTCGCAGAGGTTGGCGTCGCCCACGATCACGTGCAGCCGCCGGTACTTCTGGGGGTCGCAGTGCGGCTCGTCGCGGGTGTTCACGATGGGGCGCTTGAGCGTCGTCTCGAGGCCGACCTCCTCTTCGAAGAAGTCGGCCCGCTGGGAGATCTGGAAGAGGGTCTCGGCGGCGCCGTGCTCGGAGCCGACCTTGCCGGCGCCCGTGAAGACCTGCCGGGTCACGAACCAGGGGATCATGTGCCGGACCAGCGTCGAGAACGGCACCGACCGGTCGACCAGGTAGTTCTCGTGGGTCCCGTAGGAGTTGCCCTTGCCGTCCGAGTTGTTCTTGTAGACGACGATCTCCTGGCCCCGGGGCAGCAGCCGGCCGGCGGCCTGCATGGACCGGGCCAATACCCGCTCGCCGGCCTTGTCATAGCGGACGACCTGCAGGGCGTCGGTGCACTCCGGGGTGGAGAACTCCGGGTGGGCGTGGTCGACGTAGTAGCGGGCGCCGTTGGTCAGGACGGTGTTGACCAGGTGCGTCTCGACCTCGGGGGGCGAAGCGTCCTCCCGGGCGAAGCCCCGGGCGTCGCGCCCGGGCGACTCGTCCTCGAAGTCCCACCCGACCTTGCGGTGCTCGACGTAGGCGTTGACCAGCATCGACGAGGCCACGACAGGATTGCCGTCGGGAGAGCCCCGGAAGGCAATCCCGTACTCCGTCTCGATGCCGCACACCTTCGTGATGGCCACGAAGTGAGACTACAGGTGCGAGGTGCAGGGGGGAGGCAGGTACTGCTCCCGAGCGTGCTAGAGGTACTGCCCGGTGGCGACCCGCTCGATCGAGCGACCGCCTTCGGCCTCCTTGCCGCTGGTGATGAGCGTCCGGATGTAGACGATCCGCTCGCCCTTCTTGCCGGAGATCTTCGCCCAGTCGTCGGGGTTGGTCGTGTTGGGCAGGTCCTCGTGCTCCTTGAACTCCTGGCGCACGGAATCGATGAGGTCCTGGGCGGTGATGCCCTTGTCGCCGCCGGCGATGAGCCGCTTGATCGAGAGCTTCTTCGCCCGCCGGACGATGTTCTCGATCATCGCGCCCGAGGAGAAGTCCTTGAAGTACATCACCTCGCGGTCGCCGTTCTGGTACGTGACCTCGAGGAACTGGTTGGCCTCGTCGGCCCGG
>JAICYE010000137.1 GCA_025934385.1 Acidimicrobiia bacterium
CGGGCGATGGACGCCCTGGCCCGCAAGGTCGGCGTCGACCCGGCCGAGCTCCGCCGCCGCAACTTCATCCCCACCGAGGCCTTCCCCTACAGCTCCGCCCCCGGCCTCGTCTTCGACAGCGGCAACTACGACGGCGCCTTGGACAAGGCGCTGGAGATGGTGGGTTACGAGGGGCTGCGCAAGGAGCAGCAGATGCGCCGGGAGTCGGGGTCGAAGACACACCTCGGGATCGGCCTGTCGAGCTACTGCGAGATGTGCGGCCTGGCGCCGAGCCGGGTGCTGGCCGCCCTCAAGTACGGCGCCGGCGGGTGGGAGGCGGCCAGTGTTCAGCTGCTGCCGACCGGCAAGGTCTCCGTGACCACCGGGACGTCGCCCCACGGCCAGTCGCACGAGACCTGCTGGTCGCAGATCGTGGCCGACCGGATCGGGGTGAGCCCCGACGACGTCGACGTCCTCCACTCCGACACGGCCATCTCGCCGCTCGGGATGGACAGCTACGGGTCCCGGTCGCTGGCGGTCGGCGGCACGGCGGTGGCCCTGGCCACCGACAAGGTCATCGACAAGGCCCGCACGATCGCCGCCCACCAGCTCGAGGTGTCGGAGAGCGACCTGGAGTTCACCGGGGGCGTGTTCTCGGTCAAGGGCACCCCCGACAAGGCCATGCCGATCCAGGCGATCGCCTTCGCCTCCTTCACCGGCCACAACCTGCCCGACGGGATGGAGCCGAACCTCCGGGCCGAGGCGTCGTATGACCCGCCCAACTTCGTCTTCCCCTTCGGCACCCACGTCTGCGTGGTGGAGGTCGACGAGGAGACGGGGAAGGTCGACCTCCTCCGCTACGTGGCGGTCGACGACTGCGGCAACCAGATCAACCCGATGATCGTGGAGGGCCAGATCCACGGCGGCGTCGTCCAGGGCGTGGCCCAGGCGCTGTTCGAGGAGGCGTCCTACGACGACGACGGGAACCTGCTGAGCTCGACGCTGGCCGACTACCTCGTGCCCTCGGCGGCGGAGATGCCGAGCTTCGAGCTCGGCTCCCAGGTGACGCCGAGCCCGACGAACCCGTTGGGCGTCAAGGGCATCGGGGAGGCGGGGACGATCGCCTCCACCCCGGCGGTGATCAATGCCATCGTCGACGCCCTGGCGCCCTTCGGCGTGACCGACGTCCGCATGCCGGCCTCGCCGCAGCGGGTGTGGCAGACGATCCAGGAAGCCAAGCGCCACAACGGGAAGGAGGCGGGTCGATGATCCCGGCAGCGTTCGACTACGTCCGGGCCGGCTCGGCCGAGGAGGCCGTGTCGCTGCTGTCGCAGCACGGCGACGACGCCAAGCTCCTGGCCGGCGGCCACTCGCTGATCCCGCTGATGAAGCTGCGGCTGGCGTCGCCGGCGGTGCTGATCGACGTGGCCCGCCTCGGCGACCTGTCCTACGTCCGTGACGGCGGCGACCACGTCGCCATCGGGGCGCTCACCCGCCACCACGACGTCGAGCACAGCGACCTGCTCGAGACCGAGGTGCCGATCCTGGCCCACGTGGCCGGGCTCGTCGGCGACCCGCAGGTCCGCCACCGGGGCACGATCGGCGGCTCGCTGGCCCACGGCGACCCGGCGTCCGACCTGCCGGCGGTGGTGCTGGCCCTCGGCGGCACGCTGGTGGCCCGGGGCCCGTCCGGCGAGCGGACGATCCCGGCGACGGACTTCTTCACCGGGTTCCTGGAAACGGCACTGGCGCCCGACGAGCTGCTGACCGAGATCCGGGTGCCGAAGGTCCCCGGCGCCGGCTGGTCGTACCAGAAGTTCAACCGCCGAGCGCTCGACTGGGCCATCGTGGGCGTGGCGGCGGTGCGCAACGGCACGACCGGGGTGGCACTGGTCAACATGGGATCGACCCCGCTGCGGGCCACCGCCGTGGAGCAGGCCCTCGGCCAGGGCGCCTCGGCCGCCGACGCCGCCCAGAAGGCGGCCGACGGGACCGAGGCGCCCACCGACCTCAACGCCAGCCCGGAGTACCGCCGGCACCTGGCCCAGGTGCTCGTCCGCCGGGCGCTGGAGGAGGCGGGTCGCTGAGCCGGGTCGAACCGCAATCGGTCGAAGAGGTCAGCGAGGCCCTCGCCCGCCACGAATACCTGGCGGACGAGGGCCTCGCCACCGCCATCTTCCTGGCCCTCCGGCTGGGCCGACCGCTGCTGCTCGAGGGGGAGGCCGGCGTCGGCAAGACCGAGGTGGCCAAGGTCCTCTCCCGCTGGACCGACGGCGAGCTCCTCCGGCTCCAGTGCTACGAGGGGATCGACGCCGCCCAGGCCGTCTACGAGTGGGACTACTCCCGCCAGCTCCTCCACCTCCGGGCGGTCGAGGCGCAGCACGCCGCGGTGCACGAGGACGAGCTGTACTCCGAACGGTTCCTCGTCCGCCGGCCGCTGCTGTCGGCCATCGACTATGAGGGCGACATCCCGCCCGTCCTGCTCGTCGACGAGGTCGACCGGGCCGACGACGAGTTCGAGGCCTTCCTGCTCGAGATCCTGTCCGACTACTCGATCACCGTCCCCGAGCTCGGGACGTTCCGGGCCGACGTGCCGCCGGTGGTCGTCCTCACCTCCAACCGGACCCGCGACCTCCACGACGCCCTCAAGCGCCGCTGCCTCTACCACTGGATCAGCCACCCCGACTTCGACCGGGAGCTGGCCATCCTCCGGGTCCGGGCCCCCGACGTGCCCGAGACCCTGGCCCGGCAGGTGGCGGCGGCCACCGAGGCCGTGCGGTCGTTCGAGCTCTACAAGCCGCCCGGCGTGGCCGAGACGATCGACTGGGCCCTGTCGCTGGCCACCCTCGGCCGGTCGTCCCTCGACGAGCGGACGGTCGAGGTCACGCTGGGGTCGCTGCTCAAGTACCGGGAGGACCAGGAGCGGGTGCGCGCCCACGGCGTGGCCGACATCGTCCGCACGGCCATCAAGCGCGGTGCCTGAGGCCGGAATCGCCACGCCGGAGGTCGAACGGATGGCGGTGGCCTTCGCCCGCGTCCTGCGGGGGACGGGCGTCGACGTGCCGGTCGGCCGGGCGGTGACCTTCGCCCGGGCCCTGGCCCTCGTCGGGCTCGACCGGCCGGGGCCGGTGTACTGGGCCGGGCGGACGACGCTGCTCGGCCGGCCGGAGGACATCGGCGCCTACGACCGGGCCTTCGACGCCTTCTGGCGGGGCCGGTTCGGCGTCGAGATGGCCCGGGCGCAGCCGGTCGAGCTCACACTGGTGCTCGACACCGACGAGGAGAGCGGCGCGGCGGAGGGCGAGGAGCCGGTCGAGCCGGAGGGCCCGACCGTCACCGTCCGCTGGAGCCGCCAGGAGGTGCTGCGCCAGAAGGACTTCGCCGCTTACACCCACGAGGAGTTCGAGGAGGCCCGGCGGCTGATGGCCGAGCTGCGGCTCCACGGGGCGCTGCGCCGTTCCCGGCGCCGGCGCCCGTCCCGCAAGTCGGGGGGGCGGCCCGATCTCCGCCGCACCGTACGACGGTCGCTGCGCTCGGGCGGCGAGCCGATCCGCCGGGCGTTCTCCGAGGCGGGGGAGCGGCCCCGGCGGATCGTGCTGATCTGCGACGTGTCGGGGTCGATGGAGCCCTACTCCCGGGCGCTGCTCCGCTTCCTCCACGCCGCCGTCGTCGGCCGTGGCCGTATCGAGGCGTTCGCCCTCGGCACCCGGCTCACCCGGATCACCCGGGAGCTGTCGTCCCGCGACCCCGACGCCGCCCTGGCCAAGGCGGCCCGCTCGGTGCCGGACTGGTCGGGCGGCACCCGCCTCGGCGAGGGTCTGCGGGCCTTCAACGACGAGTGGGGCGTGCGGGGGATGGCCCGGGGCTCGGTGGTCGTGATCCTGTCCGACGGGTGGGACCGGGGCGATCCCGGGTTGCTGGGAGAGCAGATGCAGCGACTGCACAGAGTGGCCTACCGGACGGTCTGGGTGAACCCGCTCAAGGCCTCTCCCGGCTACGCTCCGTTGGCAGCGGGGATGGCCGCGGCCCTGCCGTTTGTTGACGAGTTCGTGGAGGGTCACTCACTCGATTCCCTCCGTACTCTGGCCGAGGTCATCTCCCAGGGCTAGCAGGACGAGGGGGGAGGAAGCAGGGGTGAAGGAGCTACTCGAGGACATCGCCCGTTGGCGCGCCGCCGGCAAGAGCGTGGCGCTGGCCCGGGTCGTCGGGACCGACGGGTCCGGCCCCCGCGACCCCGGGGCGGCCATGGCCGTCAACGACGACAGCGAGGTGATCGGTTCGGTGTCGGGCGGCTGCGTGGAAGGCGCCGTCCTCACGGAAGGGCTGAAGGTCCTCGAACGGGGGATCCCCAAGCTGGTGACCTACGGCATCGCCGATGATGACGCCTTTGCTGTGGGACTCACGTGTGGCGGCACCATCCACATCTTCATCGACGACTTCAACGACGAGATCGACCTCGCCATCAGCGAGGCGCTCCAGACGGGTGAACCGGCCGCCCTGGCCACGATCATCAAAGGCCCGGGGGCGGGCTCGAAGCTGCTCGTGCGGCCTGACAAAGAGTCGATCGGGTCGCTCCGCAACGCCGAGCTCGACCGGGTCGCCGAGCGTGACGCCCTCGGGGAGCTCGAAGCGGGCCGCACCGGCATCCGGCACTACGGCGTCCACGGCGAGGCCCGCCGGGAAGAGGGCGTCGAGGTGTTCATCGAGTCGTTCGCCCTGCCGCCGAAGATGATCATCTTCGGCGCCATCGACTTCACCGCCGCCCTGGCCCGCGTCGGCCGCGTCCTCGGCTACCACGTGACGGTGTGCGACGCCCGGCCGGTGTTCGCCACCCGGAAGCGGTTCCCGATGGCCAACGAGGTCATCAACGAGTGGCCCGACCGCTACCTGGCCGTGGTCGGCAAGGAACTCGGCCCCCGCGACGCGGTGTGCGTCCTGACCCACGACCCGAAGTTCGACGTGCCGGCCATCATGGCCGCCGTGCAGACGAAGGCCGGCTACCTCGGCGTGATGGGGTCGCGCCGCACCCACGACAAGCGCACGATGCGGCTGAAGGAGGCGGGGCTCGACGACGCCGGCTTCGCCCGGCTCATGTCGCCGATCGGTCTCGACCTCGGTGCCCGGACCCCGGAGGAGACGGCGGTGTCGATCTGCGCCGAGATCATCTCCAGCCGGACGGGCCGCGACGCCCCCTCGCTGCGCGACAGCGAAGGGCCGCTGCACAAGCGGTAGCCCATCGCCGGGCTTCCCCCGTCCGGCCCCGCGGCCCCTCGGTGCGGCACGCCGTCAGCTTCTCTGGGCGCGAAACCGCACATGTGGCAGGTCCGTGACCAGAGAACGGCCAGGCGGGTGGCGCGCCTGCGAGACTGACCGTCCGTGGGCGACAGTCGGCGCCGTCGGGGCCTTCTCATCGCGCTGGGGCTGCCGCTGGCCGCGGTGTTCGTTCCGGCGGCGATCACCCATCCGGCCGCCCTGCTCGGCGCGCTGCCGGCGCTGCTGTGGATGCGCTACGCCGAGAACAAGGACACCGGCCGGCCGGAGCCGCCCGGTGCGCTGCGCCGCATGGCCGTGGCCGGGGCGCTGGCGGTCGTGCCGGTGGCCATCGTCGAGGTCATCGTCACCCAGGTCTACCCGTCGGAGACGACGGTGGCCGGCGCCTTCTTCTCGGGATCCTTCGTGGCCGGCCTGGTCGAGGAGTCGGCCAAGGCCGCCTGCCTCCGGCTCGTCGTCTGGCGGCGCCCGGAGTTCGACGAGCGGCTCGACGCCCTGGTCTACGCCGCCTGGGCCGGCCTCGGCTTCGCCCTGGTGGAGAACGTCGGCTACCTGACGGCGGCGTCGAGCGGCGAGTACGCCGGGATGTTCGTGATGCGGGCGCTGCTGTCCGTCCCGCTCCACGCCTCGGCGGCCGCCATCACGGGGTATTACGCCGCCCGCCGGCGGTTCGACGGCGTCGGGCCGGGGATCCCCGGCGGGCTGGCCCTGGCCGTGCTGCTCCACGGCACGTTCGACTTCTGCGCCTTCCGGGCCGGCGCTCTCGGCGACAACAGCTCGAGCGCGGCCGGCCTCTTCGCCGTGGCCGCCATCGCCGTGGCCGTGGTCGGCATGGTGGCCGTCCGCCGGCTGGCGGGGGCGGCGCTGGCGGCCGACGACGCCGATCCCCGGCTGGCGGCCCGGCCGTCCCCCGGGCTTGTCCACCTGGCCGGCCTGCCGGCGGCGCCGTCCGCCTGGCCGCCGCCGGCCGTGCCGCCGCCTTCGGGGGGCCCGCCGGGCGGCCGGTAATGTGGCCGGTCGCCCCCGGCCGCGCCGGTCGCGACC
>JAICYE010000044.1 GCA_025934385.1 Acidimicrobiia bacterium
ACCTTGCCGCCGTCACCGAAGGTCGGATCGAGAAGCCCATTGGGCAGGTACCGGGCCAGAGCCAGGTTGTCGGCCCCCATGATCCGGCCGAAGCCGCCGCCGGTGTTACTGCTGCCGCCGAGGACGATGCGCCCGTCCGGCTGGAGGACAACGGCGTAGGGCTCGTCGTAGGACTCGCGGTCGAAGTTCGTCGTGGTGACGCCGCCGACGCCGAAGGCCGGATCGAGCTGACCGTTGGGCATGTAGCGAGCCACCATGAAATCGCCGTGGGGCCGCAGTGACACGGTGTCGTCAAAGGTCACGCCGGCGGCGACGATCTTGCCGTCGGGCTGGAGGACGATGCCGTGGATGATGTCCGTGGTGAGCGGGCGCACCGGTGTGACGACGAGGCCGCCGTTCCCGAAGCTCGAATCGAGCGTGCCATTGGAGTTGTAGCGGGCGAGGGCGAAGTCCGCGCTGCCGCTGTGATCGCTGACCCCGGCGACCACGACGTTGCCGTCGGGCTGGACGGCCAGGGCGTAGGCCCAGTCCTTCGACTTCCCGAAGTCGGTGATGACGACGCCGTTCTCGCCGAACGACGGATCCACTGTGCCGCTCGGCAGGTACCGGGCGACGGCGAAGTCGTAGGTCCCCCGGGCATTGGTGACGCCGGCGGCCACGATCTTCCCGTCCGGCTGCAGGGCGGTGGCATAAGCCCAGTCGTAGGTCCCGCCGAGATCCAGCGTCCGATGCCCGTTGACCCCGAAGCCGATGTCGAGTTGGCCGGGTTGCTCCGTCTCCGCCCGGGAGGGAAGCGGCAGAGCGAGCACCATCGCCAGCCCCAACAGCACGGCACCCGCGCCCGTCCACACCCGCCGTCCATTCCGCCGCCGGCCCATTGCAACGTCCTTTGTCTGGTTGGACCCTCCCTCAGGAGTGCGACGAAATGCGTGATGAGGGCTTGTTGGTATCTGTTTCCCCGGTTTGTCCCGATCCATACCATTGGGCGGACTGGGAATGTTCCCCAGCAGCCTTGACAATCGGTCGGTCAACGACCGCACGCGCAACCTGCGCCAGACAACGGATTTCAAGGTCGCCCGCCAGCGAAGACGCGAGCGGTGGGAGACCTGACGGCCTCCCACCGCTCAACGGTGCTTGTCTGAAACTCGGAACTGCCTCCTCCTACGAACAGCCGCTGGTGGCGCCGCAGGAGGAGCAGACGTAGCAGCTCCCCGCCCGCTGCATCTCCATCCCGCACCCGTAGCAGTAGGGGGCGTCGATCCGGCGGGAGCCCTCGGGGACGGCGGCCGCCCGGGGCCCGGCCGGAGGCGGCGGCGCGGCGGCCGGCGGAGCCGGCGGCTGGTCCGACGCCGGCCGGTGGTCGCTCAGGTCGAGGCTCAGGTCGGGAGCGGGCGGATCGAGATCGACCGACGACTCGCGGGCCGTTGACGCCTCCTCCACCCCGGGCAGCGTCGGCTGGGACCGCTCCCCGATCGTGAGGATCCCCATGTCGACGCGCTCCTCGTAGGACAGGTACTCGACCGCCAGGCGGCGGAAGATGTAGTCCACGAGGCTCGACGCCAGCCGGATGTCGGGGTCGTCGGTGATCCCTGCCGGCTCGAAGCGCATGTTGGTGAACATGTCGACGAAGGCCTTGAGCGGCACGCCGTACTGCAGGCCGTGCGACACCGAGATGGCGAAGGCGTCCATGATCCCGGCCAGCGTCGAGCCCTGCTTCGCCACCTTGAGGAAGATCTCGCCGGGGCGTCCGTCCTCGAACTCGCCGACGATGACGTAGCCGTGGCAGTCGGCCACCCGGAACGAGAACGTCTTGGAGTTCCGCCGCCGGGGCAGCTTCTGGCGGACGGGCTCCTGCAGCACGATCGTCTCGACGACCCGCTCCACCCTGGTCTCGACCGGCACCGTCGCCGATTCGCTCTTCTGCACCGACAGCGGCTGACCGACCTTGCAGTTGTCGCGGTAGATGGCGATCGCCTTGAGGCCCATGCGCCACGCCTCGACGTGGAGATCCTCGACGTCCTCGACGGTGGCCTCTTCGGGCATGTTGATCGTGTTGTGGTTCACGATCCCGTTGCCGACGAAGGCGTGCGTCACCGGCACGGAGAGGTCGTAGACCTCGCGCTCGCCGGCCGACGTCACCCGCTCGACCGGGCTGAAGTGCAACCCGTCCGACACGACGGTGGCCAGCCAGTCGGGCAGCGCCACACCGGGGATCGCCGCCACGGCGTCGAGCGTCGCCCGGGTGACGTGACGGAACTTGGCGTCCCGCAGGAAGGTCCACTGCTCCCGGGCTTCGGTCGGCACCAGCAGGTACAGCTCCCGGGGCGACAGGCCGGGCACGAAGTCACCGGCACTGCCGGGCAGGTCGCGCCCGACGAAGACCTCGGCCGCCTGGGCCAGGGTCTGGGGATCGACCGGCGGCACGAGATCGAACAGGTCGCGGGCGGGATCGCCGCTGACGACGACCTCGCCGTCGATCCGGCGGTGCACGACGCCGAGGTTGGTGAGCACCGCCTGGAGGTCGTCGAGGAGCGTCGCCGAGGCGAGCCCGATCGAGACCGTGGCCGCCCCCGCCACCCGGGCCACCGACGCCGTGGCCACCAGCCCCTGGAGGTAGGCCAGCACCATGGCCCGCGGCGAGCCGAGCACTGCCGCCGGGATCCGCCGGAACGCCGCCCTGTCCTTTCCGGGGACACCCCGGGCCCCGGGCGAGCCCGCCACGAACTCGATGAAGGCGGCCGCCGTCTCCGAGGTCACCACAACCTGCGGGCAGCGCCCCTCGGCGGTGACGACACGGGCCTCGAGGCCGAACACGGTCCGCCAAGCGCCGGCGATGCGGTCGAGCACCGCCGGAGCGGGGTGGCTGATCGTGATCGTGGCCGTCGACTCCGACACCCGGCCGGTGGCGGCGAAGGCGCCGAGCAGGAAGGCCAGGGGCTCGCTCATCTCCGACGGCACCTGCCAGGCGTCGGCCACCTCGCCGCACTCGAACCCGTCGAGCGCCGCCGGCACCAGCGACCACAGCTCGGCGCCGTAGCGCAGCGCCACGGCCTCGCCTGGGTCGATCTCGTCGAGGCGACGCCACTCGAGCCCGTCCCTGGCCGCCACCAGCAGCCGGTGGTTCGGCGTGCCGATGACCTTGTGCCCCGAGCGCAGCCCGACCTCCCGCACCGGCCGGATCCCGCCGTAATAGAAGGCGTCGGTCTTGCGGACGCCGTCGAGCGAGGCGACCTCGATGACCTCGTCACGGAAGCTGTCGGGCCGCTCGCCCTGGTGGAGGGTGCCGATGCGGACGAGGCCGTCGCCGGTCGAGACCAGCGTCTCCCCCACCACGCACTTGCTGATGGCCCCGGAGATGAACGGCTGCACCGCCGCCATCATCTTCACGTGCCCCATGTAGTGGATGGGGTTGTCGCCCATGGCGCAGGCGAACACCGGCAGGTCGTCGACCCGCAAGGACGGCGCACCGAGGATCGTCTTGTGCTCGTCGATGTAGGCGACGATCTTCTCGATCTGCTCCGGCGAGTACCCGAGCCGCCGCAGGGCCCGCGGGACGGTCTGGTTCACGATGAACATCGTCCCGCCGCCGACGAGCTTCTTGGCCTTGGTCAGCGCCAGGTCGGGCTCGATGCCCGTGGTGTCGCAGTCCATCATCAGCCCGATCGTGTTGTGGCTCACGAACCCGTTGGCCACGTAGGTCACGTTCTCGGGGACGGACAGGTCGTAGGTGAACTCCTCGTCACCGAGTTCGGCGCTGGTGACGTAATCGAAGAAGAAGCCCGCCCGGCGACCCGATTCGGGGTGGGCCGTCGTGTCCACGGCCCGGGCCTTGCGGGGCGAGATGAACCCGATCTCCTCCAGCCACCGGGCGTTACTGCTCTTGTTCAGCAGCCGCAGGGACGTGGTGCTGCGGGTCGTGACGAACCCGAGGGCCAGCAGCAGGGACTGGACGTCGTGGGACAACTCCGTCCCCTTCGTCTTCCAGGCCGGACAGCCTCTCGCCACGGTGCCGGCGGCCTCGTACAGGCCCCGCAGGAACGACCGGTAGATCTCGGCGTCGTTGCTCTGGAGAACGGCATCGGGGATGTGCGGAGTGTCGAAGCCGCAGCCTTTCCACCACTCGGCCAGACGGGCCGAGCCCACCTCGACGGTGGTGCCGCCCTCCTCCGGCCGGCTCACGGCCTGCGTCCCGAACAGCGACTTGACCAGGCGCTCGAGATAGCTGACGACATCGCTGTCGCCACCGGCGACGCGCAGCCGGAGACCCGTGTCGTGCACGGACCCGTCGCCGATGAAGTAGCCGACGAGCTCGGCGAGCTCGGCCGTCATCTGACGGGGCACCTTCACATGGCCTTCGCCCTTCCGCTGCCTGGTGCGGGCCGGCGGCGGCAGTGGGACGGCCTGCGGATCGCCGAGCAGCTGACCGACCGCCAGCGGGACCATGTCGCCGGGGAGGAGATCGGACATGCGGCGCCACTCCCACCGTCCGGCCCCGCTGACGACCTTGATGCGGTGCTTCGTCGTCCCCTGGATGCGGTAGCCCCGCTTCGTGCGGACGTCGACGACGGGCTCGAGACCGTTGACGTAGAAGCGGGTCGCCCGCTTCGGGCCGTCGTCGGTGAGCACCGACAGGGCGAGTTGCTGCCACTGCGGCCCGTCGGGATCGCCGAGCGAGCGCAGCCGCACCAGCCCCCGGTCGGTGGCCACCAGGGAACCGCCGACGAGGCAGCCGGTCGGAGCCAGCACCGAGGCCTGCGAGTTGCGGACGCCGTGCAGTTCGCCCAGCTCGACGGCCTCGTCCCACGCCTGGTGGGCGGCCGCCAGGAGTTCATCCGGCACGAGCGCCGCATCGATGGCGTTGACCTCGTTGCGGTGCATCCGGAGCACGTTGAGCATGGGCTCCCGGTTCTCGGGGTACCCGGCGTGCGGCCCCATACGCCCGGCGGTGCGGGCGCTGGTGGCGTAGGCGTGGCCGGTCATCACGGCCGTGATGGCGGCGGCCCACGCCCGACCGGCCTCGGAGTCGTAGGGAAGGCCCTGGGCCATGAGCAGGGCGCCGAGGTTGGCGTAGCCCAAACCCAGCTGGCGGAACCGCCGCGTCGTCTCGGCGATCTTCTGCGTCGGGTAGTCGGCGTTGCCGACGAGGATCTCCTGAGCGGTGAAGACGACCTCCACCGCCGCCCTGAAGCTGTCGACGTCGAACGAGCCGTCGTCGTTCAGGAACGTGAGCAGGTTGAGGCTGGCGAGGTTGCAAGCCGAGTTGTCCAGGCTCATGTACTCGCTGCACGGATTGCTGGCGTTGATCCGGCCGGTGTTGGCCGCCGTGTGCCAGCGGTTGATCGTCGTGTCGAACTGCATGCCGGGGTCGGCGCACTCCCAGGCCGCCTCGGAGATCTCCCGCAGCAGCTTGCGGGCCCGCACCGTCTTCAGCGGCGTGCCGTCGGTGACGGCGGTGAGGTCCCAGTCCCGGTCGTTGACCACCGCTTCCATGAAGCCGTCGGTCACCCGCACCGAGTTGTTGGCGTTCTGGTACTGGATCGAGTGCGAGTCGTTCCCGTCGAGGTCCATGTCGAAGCCGGCGGCGGCCAGCGCCCGGGCCTTGCGCTCCTCGACGGCCTTGCACCAGATGAACTGCTCGACGTCGGGGTGGTCGACGTTGAGGATGACCATCTTGGCCGCCCGGCGGGTCTTGCCGCCGGAGTTGTGGGTGACGGCGTTGTGGACGAGGTACTCGTGGACGCCCTCGACCGTCAGGTCATAGGTGACGTCCTCCTCCTCGGCCTCCACCGTGACCGGCACGTACAGCTCGTCGCCGTGGGCGAAGCGGGCCAGCGGCCCGTCGAGCTCGGCGGGGAAGGCCTCCTGCACCGACGCCGCCCGGGCCAGGCTCATCCCGTACGGGTGGGCGTCGTGGCGGTAGGCGGAGATCGCCGTCCGCAGCGCCGAACGCGTGAAGCCGATGCGCTCGAGCTCCTGGTCCACGTGGGGGAAGAACCAGTTGGCGGCGAATCCCGCCGGACGGCGCAGCGCCGCCTCCAGCAGCCGGGCCTTGCCCTCCGACACGAACCCGACCAGCTTGGCGAAGCGGCGGACGCCCTCCTCGCCGACGATCCGCACCCGGAACAGGCCGGGACCGCTCGTGGGGGCGGCCCCGGCGTCAGCCGGGTCGGTGTCGCTCGTTCCCTTGCCGGCAGTCGGCGGAACGGCCTGCGTCACCTTCGAGGGGATGCCGATCGAGAGGAGGAGCCGGTGGGCCTCCATGGCCATGGCCCGGCGCCGGGCCCACAGCGTCGGGACGCCGTGCTGCACGTGGCCGTCCGACTCGAACAGGCCGGCCAGGAAGGCGGCCCGCACCGCCGCCGGCGACGACCGGACGAGCCGGGGAATCGTCTGCGATCCGTGGCGCCACAGGCCGTTCACCTGCAGGAAGCGGGCCACCCGGGGCGGGCAGATGGTGGCCGGCGGGGCGTCGCCGCCCCGGACGGTGGCGACTTCGCCGCCCTGCCCGAACACGCTCTGGGTGAAGTTGCGGTAGCGCTCGACCAGCGCCTTGTCCTCCCCGTCGAGGTGGACGTTGAGCGCCCCGCTGCCGGCGATCGGCTTCAGCCGGCCCTCGCCGTGGGCCCAGCCGAGCCAGACGGCGAAAGCCTCGTCGAGCGCGGCCGGCAGCGGCGCCTCGCCGACGCCGGTGGGCTCCTCGGCCTCGAGGCGCTGCACCGTTCCGTAGTCGGTGTGGGCCAGGTCGACCATCACGTAGTCGTCGGGCCGCAGCCGGCCGGCCTCCCGCCACACCTCCCCCTCGGAACCCCGCACCCGGAACTTGTGCTCCGGCGTGCAGAGGATCTCGTCGCCGAGGCCTGTCCGCACCTTGACCAGCGGGCGGATCCCGTTGTCGTGCACCGCTTCCACGGTCTTGAGGCCGTGCCGGGTGAGGACCTTCCAGCCCGGGGCCACGGCCCGGATCGGGACGACGCCGTGGTCGGTCACGAGGTCGGTGTCGGCGTGGAGGCACTTGATGGTGCCGGCCGAGGCGTCGGCCCCCCGCATGAAGCTGACGGGCCCGCTGGCCGTGCCGCCGCCGGCCAGCGGCTCGAGCGACGACCGGATGTTGGAGAGGTTGATCCCCGACCCCGAGCCGCCCTTGAAGATCGTGCCCTCCTCGACGTACCAGTTGAGGATGGCGTTCATCGTGTCGTCCACGGCCAGGATGAAGCAGGCCGAGGCCTGGGCCGGCACGCCGTTCACGCCGATGTTGAACCACACCGGCGAGTTGAAGGCCGCCCGCTGGTGGAGCAGCAGGTACTTGAGCTCGTCACGGAAGGCGTCGGCCTCGGCCTCGTCGAGGAAGTAGCCGTCGCGTACGCCCCAGTCGGCGATCGTGTCGGCCACCCGGTCGATGACCTGCCGCAGCGACCACTCCCGCTCCGGCGTGCCCAGCTGTCCCCGGAAGTACTTCTGGGCCACGATGTTGGTGGCGTTCTGCGACCACGTGACCGGGAACTCGACCCCGGGCTGGAAGAAGGCGTCGCCGCCCGACTTGTAGTTCGGGATGCGGGCGTCGCGGCGCTCCCACTCCACCGTGTCGTAGGGGTGCCCCCCCGGCGGGGTGAAGTGCCGTCGGATGCCGATTCCCACCTGGTCCGGCGCCATCGCCATAACGGCGTACCTCCTCGGAATTCGTGTCGCCCTGGGTGCCTGCTCCGAAACCCGGCCCTGACGGTCGAACCACAAGATGTTGTGGTCTGCCGGGGGGTGGACCACGAGATCGGGTGTAATTACAGCACCAGAACTACATGAACGTCAACTGCGTGGGGCAGGCGAAGCGGCAGGTCAGAAGGCGTTCGCGATTGTTTGCACATGTGCACGGGGGCACAAGCGGCCGGGCAGGGTCAGGAGCTTGTCGTCGTCCCCTTGGGGCTGGTCGTCTTCTGGAGAAGACCGACCTCCCGCTCGAAGTCGGTGACGTCCTCGAACCCCTTGTAGACCGAGGCGAAGCGCAGGTAGGCGACGGGATCGAGCGCCCGCAGCCGATCGAGGACCGCCTTGCCGACCACCTCGCTGCCGACCTCCGGCCCCTGCTCCCGGACCTGGTCCTCGACGGTGGCGGCCAGGGCGGCGATGTCGTCCTCGGCGATGGGGCGGTTCTTGGCCGCCCGCCGCACGCCGTCGGCGATCTTGGCCCGGTCGAACGGCTCCCGATCCCCCGAGCGCTTCACCACCACGAGGTGCGCCTCCTCCACCCGCTCGAACGTCGTGTAGCGGCGGCCGCAGCGCAGGCACTCCCGCCGCCGGCGGGTGGCGGCACCGGCGTCGGCCATGCGGGAGTCGACGACCTTGTCGTCCATCCCATGGCAGTACGGGCAGCGCACGGCGCCAACCGTATCGCCCGAGCTCGGATGCCAGAGCCACAAACGTATGTTTGCACCGAACGGCCATTCGTGCTAGCTTCGCCTTGGCTGACCGACCGAGGAGGCGCCCCCTATGAAGGACCTGACCCCCCGCCAGCGTCAGATCTTGGAGTTCGTCGACGAGGAGGCCCGCCGCCGGGGCTACCCGCCGAGCGTGCGGGAGATCGGCAAGGCCGTGGGGCTCACGTCGACATCCACGGTCCACGCCCACCTGAGCGCCCTGGTGGCCAAGGGATACCTGCAGCGCGACGCGACGAAGCCCCGGGCCCTCAACGTGCAGTTCGAGCCGTCGTCGGGGGCCAATCTCGAGCGCCGGCCCGTCCGCCACGTCCCCCTGGTCGGCGACGTCGCCGCCGGCACCGGCGTCCTCGCCGCCGAGAACGTGGAGGAGGTCCTGCCGCTCCCGGCCGACTACACCGGCGAGGGCCCGGTGTTCATGCTGCGGGTCCGGGGCGAGTCGATGATCGAGGCCGGAATCTTCGACGGTGACCACGTCATCGTCCGCCAGCAGCCCGTCGCCGAGAAGGGCGACATCGTCGTCGCCGGCATCCCCGGGGAAGAGGCGACGGTCAAGACGTTCTCCCGCAAGGGCGACAAGATCGTGCTCAAGCCCGCCAACCCCGCCATGGTCGACCTCGTCTTCCGGCCCGACGAAGTGACCATCTACGGCAAAGTCGTCTCTTTGTTACGCCGCTACTGAAGCCGGCAGCGCCAGCCACAGGGGTGACGCGCCACCCCGACCGGCGCTGGCTACGACATGGTGGCCAGCGACGGCGGCATCTTCAGCTTTGGCGATGCCCGGTTCTTCGGCTCGATGGGCGACCAGCGGCTGAACCGGCCCGTCACCGGCATGGTGCGCTTCGGGGACGGATATCTGATGGTCGCCTCCGCCGGCGGCGTGTTCGACTTCTCCAGCCTGCCCTTCGCCGGGTCGCTGGGCGGCCGGCCGCCGGCGAAGCCCGTCGTGGCGCTGGCGCCGTTCGCCCCCGCCCGGTCAGCCCGAGCGCCCGAGCAGGAAGGCCGCCAGGGCCGCGAAGCAGCCCTCGACCGACGCCCGGGTGACGTGCTCGCCGGCGGTGTGGGAGACCTCGGGATCGCCCGGTCCGAAGTTCACCGCCGGCACGCCGTGGGCCGAGAAGCGGGCGACGTCGGTCCAGCCGAGCTTCGGGCGGACGGGCAGGTCGAGCAGCCCGGCGAACTCCGACACCAGCGGGTGGTCGAGGTTGGGATGGGCGGCGGGCGACACGGAGGTGAGGGCCACCTCGTCGGCGCCCTCGAGCAGCGCCCGCACCTCGGCCTCGGCCTCCTCCACAGTGAGGGCCGGGGCGTAGCGGCGGTTGACGGAAACGGTGCACCGGTCGGGCACGACGTTGCCGGCCACCCCACCCCGCATGTCGACCACCTGGAGGGCCTGGCGGAAGCGGAGCCCGTCCACCTCCAGCTCGTCCGGCTGGTAGGCGGCGAGGCGGCTGAGGACGGGCGCCGCCCGGTGCACGGCGTTGACGCCCTGCCACGGCCGGGCGGTGTGGGCCCGCTTGCCGGCGAAGGTGGCCTCGAGCCGGATCGAGCCCTGGCAGCCGGCCTCCAGCCACAGGTCGGTCGGCTCGAGGAGGACGGCGAAGTCGCCGGCCACGAGGTCCGGCCGGGCGGCGAACAGCTTGCGGAGGCCGTTGTGCGCGTCGGCGATCTCCTCGGCCTCGTAGAACACGAAGGTGCAGTCGAAGCGGGCGTGGGAGGCGACCTCCTCGGCCAGCCGGAGGAGGACGGCGACGCCGCTCTTCATGTCCGCCGCTCCGAGCCCGTGGAGGACGTCGCCCTCGATGCGGGGCACGGCGTTCCCGTTGGGCGGAACCGTGTCGAGATGGCCGGCCAGGACGATGCGCCGCTCCCGCCCGAGGTGTGTCCGGGCGACGACGTTGAGGCCGACCCGCTCGACGTCGAGAACGGCGGACAGGGCACGGAGGCGGGCCTCGACCGCGCCGGCCAGCGCCTCCTCGTCGAGGCTCACCGACGGCACGGCCACCAGCGCGGCGGTGAGCCCGAGCAGGTCGCCGACGGGGGCGGCGGTCGCCGCCGCCACGACTTCGATGAGCGACGGAGGGGCCGGCTCAGCACTCATGTGGCCAG
>JAICYE010000496.1 GCA_025934385.1 Acidimicrobiia bacterium
CCGGTGCTCCCGCAGCAGTGTGCAGGCGTGCCAGAGCTGCAGGTGCGGGTCCTCCGGCCAGGGCAACGACCGCAGCGCACCGAACATCGGGCGGCCGGCCATCGCCGGCCCCTGGGCCGCCTCCCGGGCCAGACCCGCCGCCTCGGCCTCCTCCGCCGTTCCGACATGGGCCGGAATGAGCCGGCGCAAGGCGGCGTCGACCGTCCGGAGCCGGGCGCCGAGGACATCGTCCGGTGAAGCGAGCCCCCAGGCGTCGGGCAGCGCCCGGGCCACCATGGCCGGATGGAAGTTGAAGAACACCGCGGTCACGAGGCCGGGGGAGGCGGGCCCGAGCGCCGCCGAGCGGGAGGCGAAGTAGCCCATCCACCCGCCCTTCAGGCCGAGTTCCTGGTACGCCTCGGCCGCTTCGGGTACGAAGTAGACGTGGGCGTGGTAGGTCTCGAAGGCCGGCCACATCCGGCGGGCGTAGGTCATGCGTCCACCGTAGGCTGACCGCCGGCCGTCCCCCGCCACCGACGCTGATCTCAGAGGAGCACACGATGCCCGACCGCCCGCCGCTGCTGACGAATACGGCCGGCTAGGCCGCCGCGGGTTCCGGGGCGAGGAGACCGATGGTCCCGTTGACGGCCCGACTGCGGGCCCAGTCGAGCGTGTCGTCGTCGTCGGTCAGGTAGACGACCTGGCTCGCTTCGCCGAGGCGGGCCAGCAGGTCGAGCAGGCGCCACTTCTCGTGACGGGGAAAGGCGGCGAGGGCATCGTCGACGAGGACGGGGACGGGCTCCGCCTCCGGCCCGACCCGGCGCGTCTGGGCGAAGCGGCCGAGCAGGACCATCTCCGCCTCCTCGGCGGCGACCAGGACCGGGCCCGTCCCGGCGGACGCCTCGAGGACCGCCACCCGGCGGGAGAGCGCCTCCCGACGATCGGCGAGGCGGTCGATGTCGGGCAGGCCGCGGCCGGCGGCCTCGGCTTCGGCCACCACCCGGCCCCGCTCGTCGAGGAGCCGGGCGATCGGATCGGTTCCGTCGACGTCGGTGCCGGCGCTGTCGGCCGTGTCCGGGTTGATGGCGGCGGGCGGGACGGGGAGGTGCTCCCACTCCGGGCGGGCGAGGCGGGCCAGCGCGGCCCGGGCCCGTCCGAGATCGGCCTCGACCTCGTCCGGGTTGCGGGTCGATGTGGTGGCCTCCAGATGATGGGCGGCCGCCGCGGCCAGGCCGGCGACGGCCTCGAGCCGGGCCGCGAGGCGGCCGGGGCCCGGACGGCCGGCGGCGGCCAGCGCGGCCTCGAGTTCGGCCTCGATGCGGCGCTGGGCGGCCTCGGCGTCCTCCAGGATCTGCTGCAGCCGGGCGTGGCGCGCCTCGGAGACGATGGCGGCGACCTCGGAGACGGCGTGTTCCGGCTCGACGTCGAACGACCCGCACGCTTCGAGCAGTGCCGCCCGGGCGGCGGCGAAGGCCGGCTCGACGTCCGCGACGAGCTCCCGGTGGAGGAGCTCGGTCGCCTCGACGTTGTGCTCGGCGGCGGCCATCTGCTCGGCGTAGCGCTCGATCTCGTCCCGGGCGGCCAGGGCGGCCTCGGGGTCGACGTCGCCGGCCAGCTCCGCCCAGGCGACCGAGGCCACCTGGTGCTCGAGCTCGGCCACCCGAAGGGCCTCGAGGGCGTCGGGCTCGAGGAGGACGTCGATGCGGCGCATCTGGAACGCCAGCCAGCTCACGAAGCCGGCCCTGGCCAGCACCGCCTGCTCGTCCTCCCGGGCCTGGGCCAGCCGGCGCCGGGCCTTGACGGCCAGCGCCTTGACCCGGGTGGAGGCCACGTCCCGCTCCGCCTCCTCCACGACCTGGTGGGCCGCTTCGATCTCGGCCACCAGCGCGCCGTGTTGCCCGGCGCCGCCGAGGCCCATGGACAGCTCCGCCGCCCGGACGCGGGCCGTCCGCACCGCCCCGGCCCGGTTCCAGAGCTCGGTATGGGGCTGGCGGGCCAGCGTGATCACCCAGGGGGCGGACGGGCGGGGGAGATCGGAGGCGGCCCCCGCGTCGAGGCGGGCGACGAGCTCGGCCCGCCGGCGGGAGGCGACCAGGAAGTTGGCCTGGAGCCGCTCGAGGTCGGCGGGGACCTCGGCCGGCAGACCGAGCGCCCGGGACAGCGCCCGGGGATCGAGCCGGCGGCGGTCGCCGAAGGCGGCCCGGGCCTCGTCGAGGGCGGCGTCGGCGGCCGGGTGCTCGGCGGCCAGCCGGACGGCGGCCACGGCGGCTCCGGCCGCCTTCTGCTCGGCCGGCTCGGTGCCCTGGAGCACGGCGAGCTCGGCCTCGAGGCGGGCCACGGCGCGGGCGGCGTCGGCGAAGCGGCGGCGGGCGGCCCGGTCGTCGGCCAGG
>JAICYE010000045.1 GCA_025934385.1 Acidimicrobiia bacterium
GCCAGGTCGCGACGACGCAGCCGGGTCTCGTAGAGCCGGTTCACGCCCTTGGCGTCGACGAGCTTACTGCCCACCCGGAGCCGGGTGAGGAACGTGCTGGCCATGCCGGCCCGGCCCTTGTCGAGGAACTCCACCATGCTGGCGTGGGTGCCGACGGCCACGATGAGCTCGGCGCCGGCCTCGGCGGAGAGGAGCATGGCGACGTCCTCGCTGGTGCCCTCGGCCACGAACTCCACGTAGGAGACGCCGCAGCGGAGCAGCTCCTCCCGGCCCGGCGCCCGGCCGTCGGGATGGACGTGGTGGACGAGGTCGGCACCGCAGGCCAGCGCTTCATCGGAGACCGAGTCGAAGTCGCCGATGATGATGTCGGGCCGCAGGCCGACCTCCAGGAGGGCGTCGGCGCCGCCGTCGACCGCCACCAGCACCGGCTGGAACTCCCGGATGTAGGCCCGCAGCGCCTTGAGGTCGCGGCGGTAGTCGTGGCCCCGGACCACGACGAGGGCGTGGCGACCCCGGAAGTCGGCCCGCAGCGGCGGGAGCACCAGCGGCTCGAAGGTGAGGCGGGCCTCCCGGCGGATCCACTCCAGCGTGTTGACGGCGAAGGCCTCGAGCTCGGCGCCCATGTCGGCCCGGGCCCGCACGACCCGGCGGGCGAGGTCACAGGCGTCCTGCCGGCAGCCGGCGGCCAGAAGCTCGTCACCCCGCCAGAGGTCGGTGCCGATCAGCCGGAGCTCCTCGCCCTCGTCGACGAGATCGAGGACCTCCGGGCCGACGTCGTCGATCAGCGGGATCCCGGCTTCGGCGATCAGCAGCGGCCCGACGTGGGGATAGCGCCCGGTGAACGAGGTCGAGGCGTTGACCACCGCCGACGGGCGGCGAAGGATCAGGTTCTCGGCCGCCACCCGGTCGATGTCGGCGTGGTCGATGACGGCGATGTCACCGGGAGAGAGCCGCTTCACGAGGTCCTTCGTCCGGCGGTCGGCGCGGGCGGGCCCGACGACGACCTCGCCGGGATCGACTTCGAACTCTGGCTCGTACTGCTCGATGGCCATCGGCTGTCGGCTCCTACCGGTCGGCCAGTCCGAACTTCGCCTTCAGGACCTGATGGAAGTCGCGGGGGTGGAGGGTCATGAGCCGGGCCGGTCGGGGGCCCTCGAGACAGGTCACGCTATCGCCCGGGGAGAGCCGACCCACTTCCCGGCCGTCGAGCACGAGCCCCACCGGCAGCTGGCTGGTCACTTCGAACTCGAGTTCCTCCTCGGCACCCAGCACGAGCGAGCGGTGGAACAGCATGTGCGGCGAGACGGGGGTCAGGATCAGGCAGCGGTGGCTCGGGGAGACGATGGGGCCCTGGGCGGAGAAGTTGTAGGCCGTCGAGCCCGTCGGGGTGGCCACGATCACCCCGTCGGCGGCGTAGGTGGTGAAGAACTTCCCATTGATCGAAACGGCCAATCGCACGAGATGGCCGCTGCTGCACTTCTCGAGGACGGCCTCGTTGAGGGCCAGCCATTTCCCCGCCGCCTCGCCGTCGGAGTCGACAACCACCGACAGCACCATCCGCTCCGAGATGGCGCACTCGCCGGCCAGGGCCCGGTGGAGGGCATCCTCCAGCTGGGGCGGCTCGACCTCGGTCAGGAAGCCGAGTTGGCCGAGGTTGACGCCGAGCACCGGCACGCCCTCCGGGGCGACGAGATCGACGGTCCGCAGCATCGTCCCGTCGCCTCCGAGGGAGAGGACGAAGTCGAGCCCGGCCGCGAAGCGCTCGACGTCGCAGGCGAGGTCGGGGAGGCCGATCGCCTCGGCGTCGGGCGCCGGGACGCGGACCTCGACACCCCGGCCGGCCAGGCACCGGGCCGCCCGCTCGGCGTAGGCCGCCGCCCGCTGGGTGTGGGGGACGATGCCGACGGCCGTCACCGGCGTTGCGCCTCGTCGACGGCCGCGGCCAGCGCTTCCGAGCCGAGGGGGGGCACCTCGCCGGACGGGCGAACCCGGAAGTGACCCAGGAACTCGACGTTGCCCGCCGCCCCCCGGAGTGGCGACGGCATGACCGCCAGCGGCGCCAGCCCGTCCTCGGCGAGGGCGGCGGTCAGCGACCGCAGCACGTCGAGGTGGACGGCGGGGTCGGTGACGAGGCCGCCCCGGCGGACGTGCTGCCGGCCGGCCTCGAACTGCGGCTTGATCAGCAGGACGGCGTCGGTGCCGTCGCGGGCCACGCCGGCCAACGCCTCCGCCACCAGGCGCAGCGAGATGAACGACAGGTCGGCCACGACCAGGTCGACGGGGACACCGTCGACGTCGCCGAGCGTGAGGTACCGGACGTTGCAGCGTTCCCTTACGGTCACCCGGGGGTCGTGGCGCAGCGACCAGGCCAGCTGGCCGGTGCCGACGTCGATGGCCACCACCGCCGCCGCTCCCCGCTGCAGCAGGCAGTCGGTGAACCCGCCGGTCGAAGCGCCGGCGTCGAGGGCCCGCCGGCCGGCGACGCCGACGGCGAAGCGGTCGAGGGCAGCGGCCAGCTTCTCGCCGCCCCTCGAAACGAAACGGGACGGCGGCGCCTCCAGGTGGACCGGCTCGTCGGGCGAGACGAGGCGCCCGGCCCGGTCGGCCCTGGCCCCCGAGACGAGGACGAGCCCGGCTTCGATGGCCTCCTGCGCCCGGGCCCGGGACTCCGTCAGCCCCCGCCGCACGAGCTCAAGGTCCAGCCGGCGGCGCATGGCGATCTGCCTCGATCTGAGCTCCTTGACCTGCAGCACGGCCGACATTACCAGCGTGGCCTAGGGTTCCCGGGCATGGTGATCCCGATCAGGGACGACCTCCCGACGAAGTCGAAGCCCGTCCTCACGATCGCCATCATCGTCGCCTGCATCTACATCTACGGGTTCGTCCAGCCCCACCAGTCCGACCAGGAAGTGCAGTACCTGGCCCAGCACGCCGCCATCCCCTGCGAGGTGGTGCACGCCAAGCCGATATCCAACCAGCTGTCGCAGCAGTGCGACGGGCAGCTGCGCATCCCCGGGCTCTCACCGTTCAGCCCCACCGAGCCGTTCCCCCACAAGAACGTCTTCCTGGCCATCGTCGTGTCGATGTTCCTCCACGGCTCGTGGCTCCACGTGCTGGGGAACATGCTGTTCCTGTGGATCTTCGGCAACAACGTCGAGGAGCGGATGGGGCCGGTCGGCTACGCCGTCTTCTACCTGGTGGCCGGGTTCGTGGCGGCGTTGACGCACATCGCCACCCAGGTGACCTCGACCGTGCCGGTGGTCGGCGCCTCGGGAGCGATCGCCGGGGTCATGGGCGCCTACCTGGTGCTGTTCCCCCGGGCCCGGGTGCTGACGATCATTCCGCTGTTCATCTTCTTCCCGCTCGTCTACCTGCCCGCCTGGCTCGTGCTGCTCGGCTGGCTGGCCCTGCAGTTCTTCACCAACCCCAACACCGGGGTGGCGGTGGGCGCCCACATCGGCGGGTTCATCTTCGGGGCCGCCCTCGGGCTGTTCCTGCGGGGGACGGCCCGGCCGACGGCGCCGCCGGGCCCGCCTCCGCCCGACTGGGGGTTCGGCGGAAGCCGGTACTAACCGGTCAGGGCGGCGACGATCTTGTCGGCCAGCACCGCCAGGGTCGGGCCGACGAAGGCCGCGTCGTGGTCCGACCGTTCGTCCCCCGACAGGGTCGCCGCCGACACCACCAGGGCGAACGGCCAGCCGAGGGCGGCGGCCAGGGCTCCGTCGGTGGACGGGCGGTCGCCGGCCATCACCCCCCGGTCCCCGAAGCGGGCCTTGACCAGCGCCACCGTGGGTTGTTCGGGCTTGCCGGCCACCTCGGGCCGGCGTCCGGCGGCGGTGGCCACGGCCGCCACCAGCGACCCGTTGCCGGGCAGCAGCCCGTCGGGCGCCGGGTAGGTGGCGTCGAGGTTGGTGGCCACGAAGCGGGCGCCGGCCCGGACGGCGGCCGACGCCCGGTCGAGCCGGTCGAAGTCGAACGTGCGGTGCCAGCCGACGACCACCGCCTCGGGCCGCCCGGTGTCGGGCCGGCCGGCGTCGACGACCTCGAACCCCTTCGCCTCCAGCGCCTCGACGACCCCCGGGCCGCTGCAGGCGAGGACCTTGGCGCCCGGCGGCAGGTCGGCGGCCAGCAGCTCGGCGGCGGCCAGCGCGCTGGTGAGGATCTCGGCGGCGTCGGCGGCCACGCCCAGGCGGCCCAGCTTCTCGACATAGCCGCCCACCGGGAGGCTCGAGTTGTTGGTCATGAAGCCGACCTCGAGCCCGGCCGCCCGGAACCGGGCGACCGCCTCGGCCGCGCCCGGCAACGGCTCGTCGCCGAGCCAGATCACGCCGTCGAGATCGAGGACGACCGCCGCCACGAGGGAGGACGTTAGGCCGACGCCTGCCGCAGGGCGTCCTGGTAGGCCTCCTCGTCGGGCCGCATGATCGTGGCCATCTTGAGGTGGCCGCGGGCACCGGCCCGGTCGCCGGAGCGGAGCAGGCACAGGCCGAGCCCGAAGTGGGCGTAGTCGTTGACGGGGTCGAGCTCGAGGACCTTCTCGAACTCGGCCCGGGCCGCCTCGACCCGATGCGACCGGAAGTAGGCCCGGGCCAGCGCCTCCCGGATCGAGCCCTTGTCGGGCTCGAGGTCGCGGGCCCGCTCCAGGGCGACGACGGCGGCGTGGGTGTTGCCCGAGTCGAGCAGCCGGCTGCCCTCCTGGAAACGGAAATAGGCCTCGCCGGGCCCGTCCGAAGAGCCCTCGGGACCTGTGCTAGAACCGGGTCCGTCGCCCGCTCGGGGAGCCATGGTGCCCGAACTCTTCCCCTTTCCCGGCCTCCGTTACCAACCTGCCGCGCTCGGCGCCGATCTCGGCGCCGTCACCGCCCCGCCCTACGACGTCATCGATGAAGAGGATCGGGCGCGGCTGGAGGCTGCCCACCCGCAGAACGCCGTCCGCCTCATTCTCCCACGCGACGTCGAGCCGGGGGATCGCTACGAGCAGGCCCACGCCCGGTTCGAGCAGTGGCGGGGGGACGGGATCCTGGCCGTCGACGAGCCCCACCTCTACGTCTACCGGATGGCCTTCAACGACGAGGAGGGCCGGCCGCGGCGGATGACCGGCGTCGTCGGAGCCCTGGAGCTGGCACCGCTCGGCGAGGGTGTGTACCCCCACGAGAAGACGCTGGCCAAGGCCAAGTCCGACCGGCTCGATCTGCTCCGGGCGACCCGGACCAATCTCGACCCGGTGTGGGGGCTGTCGCTCGCCCCGGGGCTGTCGGGGGTGCTCGAACCGCTGGCCACCGGGGAGCCGGCGGCGACGTCGGTCGACGGCGACGGCGTCGAGCACTGCCTGTTCCCCGTGACCGGCGACGCTGTCGAGCGCATCCGGGCCATGATCGCCGCCGAGCCGCTGGTGATCGCCGACGGCCACCACCGCTACGAGACGGCGCTGGCCTACCAGGAGGAGCGGCGGGCAGCGGGGGTCGACGACCCCGGCGCCGACCGCATCATGATGCTGGTGGTCGAGCTGACCGAGGAGCAGCTGGTGGTGCGGCCGATCCACCGGCTCCTGCGCAACGTGCGGCACGAGTTCCGGGGCAAGCTCAACTTCGCCTGCACCGTCTCGCTGCTGGGCCCCAACACCCCCGACGGCGTCCGGTACCTGCTCGGCGAGATGGAGCGGACCGAGTCGATGGGCATCGTCGACGGACCGGGGCTGGCGCTGCTGACCCCCAAACTCGATGTCCTCCGGACCGGGCTCGACAGCCTGCCGGAGCCACTGCGCGACGTCGACTCCACCCGGTTCGTCGTCATGTTGGGCCGCATGTCGCTGTCGATCGAGCTGCCGGACGTCGACTACCGCCACGACGCCCTGCACGTGGCCGAGATGGTGGCGAAGGGCGCGGCCGACGCCGCCATCCTGCTCCGGCCGGCGTCGATCGATCAGATCACCATGGTGGCCGCCGCCGGGCTCCGCATGACCCAGAAGACGACGTTCTTCCAGCCCAAGCCCCTCACGGGGCTCGTGTTCCGCTCGCTGGATCTGGGTTAGCCAGGTCGACGTCGACCTCGGCCGCGCCGCAGACCCGGCAGGACTCCAACCCGGCCGCCGTCGCCTGCTCCGGGGTCATCGTCTCGAGGTGCCGACCGGCCACCAGTCGGCACTCGGGGCGGTGGTAGGCGCTGGGGCCGGCGACGACGAGGTCCGGCTGCCCGGGCGCGGCGGCGCCGGCCGCCGGCACGCCGGTCATGCGGTCGAGGATCGAGCGCAGCTCGGTGAGGTTCGCCTCCAGCTGGACGCGGTCGGCCCGCTGGCTCTGGATGACCATCAGGCCGACGCCGATCACCACGAGGGCCAGTCCGGCGATGCCCCCGGAGATCAGGTAGGGGAACTGCTTGCGGATGTCGTTGTAGCTGGCGGCGCCGTTCCATCCGGCCCAGATGACGGCGAAGCCGGCGGTGCAGAACAGCAACCCGAGCTTGCCGCCGAACGTGTTCCACCGCAGCTTCATCGGCCGGATCCTCTCATGCGGGATGGGGTCACGCCGGGGTCCCCAGGTACGTCTCCCGCAGGCTGCCGTGGTGGATCTCGTCGCCCGAGCCCTGGTACACGAGCGTGCCCTTCTCCATGATCAGCGCCCGATCGGCATAGGGCAGGACGCCGACGTTCTGCTCCACCAGCACCACCGTCACGCCGTCGTCGTTGATCCGGTCGACCACCGAGAACACCGTCTGGGTCAGCGCTGGCGACAGGCCCAGCGACGCCTCGTCGACCAGCAGCAGCCGGGGGCGCGACATCAGCGCCCGGCCGATGGCCAGCATCTGCTGCTCGCCGCCCGACAGCGTCCCGGCCGGCTGCTCCGACCGCTCCGCCAGGCGGGGGAAGTAGTCGAAGACCATTGCCCGGGCCTCGTCGACCTCCTTGTGGTGGCGGCGCCTCACCCAGGCGCCGAGCCGGAGGTTGTTGGCCACCGAGAGGTCGGGGAAGACCCGCCGGCCCTCGGGGACGAGGGCGATCCCGAGGGCCACCCGCTCGGCCGCCGACGTCCTCGTGATATCGGCGCCGTCGAAGCGGATCGCGCCCGCCTCGGGGGCGAGGAGGCCGGCGATGGCGGCCACCGTCGTCGTCTTGCCGGCGCCGTTGAGCCCGAACATGACCGCCGTCTCGCCCTCCTCGACGGCGAAGGTGATCCCCATGAGAACGGGAACGCCGTAGCCCACCCGCAGGCCCTTCACCTCCAGCAGGCTCATGGCGCCCCCTGCTGCAGGACTTCGTCCGCCTCCTGCCCGAGGTAGGCCCGGATGACCTCGGGGTTCGAGCGCACCTCGTCCGGCGTGCCCTCGGCCAGCAGCTCGCCGAAGTTCAGGCAGTAGACGTAGTCGCACACCTGGGCCACCAGCGGCACGTGGTGCTCGATCATCACCACCGTCAGGTCGAACTCCCGGCGCAGCTCCAGCAGCGTCGCCCCGAAGGCGTGGGCCTCCTCCGGGCCCATGCCCGACGTCGGCTCGTCGAGCAGCAGGAGGTCGGGGTCGGTGGCCAACACAGCGCCGAGCTCCACCCGCTTGAGCACGCCGTAGGGAAGCCCGGCCACCCGGGTATCGAGCAGCCCGCTCAGGCCGAGGATCTCGGCCAACGCTTCGGCCCGGGCCCGGAGCCGCCGCTCGGCGACGAACGTGCCCGGCAGGCCGAGCATTCCGGCCAGGGCGGAGTAGCCGGCCTCGAGGTGCTGGGCGGTGAGCAGGTTCTCCCGCACCGTCGATCCCTTGACCAGCCCGACGTTCTGGAACGTCCGGCCCATCCCCAGCGCCGTACGCTCGTGGACCTCGAGGTCGGTCACGTCGCGACCTTTGAACCGCACCCGCCCCTCATCGGGCCGGTAGAAGCCCGTGATGATGTTGAACGTGGTCGTCTTGCCGGCGCCGTTGGGGCCGATGACGCCGACGATCTCCCACTCCCCGGCCGCGAGGCTCACGTCGCGGGCCGCCTGCACACCCCCGAAGCGGATCGAGCAGCGCTGCACCTCAAGCACGGGCATCGCTCACCCGGACCTCGGTCTCGTGCGTGTCCTTGAAGGTGAAGCGGCCGCCCCGCAGCCAGCGCTGCAGCGGACGGATCTGCTGGCCGACACCGCCCGGGTGCCGGGTGAGCGTGTAGAGGAGCAGGACGGGCCCGATGACGATCGGGACGTACTCCTTCGGCAGCACCTTGAGGCCTGGCACGTGCAGCCCGGAGTTGAACAGCTTGTCGAAGAAGTAGCCGACCAGCGAGAAGAAGGCCGAGCCGAGCACGACGCCGGTCCGGTTCCGGAGTCCTCCGACCACCGTCATGATCACAAAGACGAGGGCGAGCTGGAAGTCGAACAGGTCGCGGACGACGAACGTGTCGTTGTGGGCCAGCAGCGCTCCCCCGAGGCCGGCGAAGACGCCCGCCACCACGAAGGCCATCAGCGTGTAGACCTTGACGTCGACGCCGTTCGTCGCCGCCACCCGGGGGTTCTCCCGCACCGCCAGCAGCGCCCGCCCGCCCTTGGTCCGCATGAGCCGCCAGTCGACCCAGATGACGGCGGCCAGGAAGGCCAGGCACAGGTAGTAGTAGCGGAGATCGGTCGAGAACCACGCCGGCTTCGGCGCCGGTTGGCCGGCCGAGCCGCCGGTCAGGCTCTGGATGTTGAACAGGCTCTCCTCGGCCATCGTCCCGTAGGCCAGCGTGACGAGGGCGAAGTACAGGCCGGTCACCCGCAGGCTCACCGCGCCGAACACCAGGGCCTGGAGTCCGCCGACGACCATGGCCATTCCGATCCCGACCAGGAACGGCTGGCCGGCCCGGCTGACCATGTAGGCCGCGGTGAAGGCGCCGATGCCGACGAAGGCCTGATGGCCCAACGAGATCTGGCCGGTGTAGCCGAGGAGGATGTTGAGCGACAGGCCGATGACGGCGTAGATGGCCGCCTGCGTGAAAACGTGCACCTCGACGTTGCCCCGGCCGGCAGGGACGACGAGCACCAGCGCGGCCAGCGCCGCCATCACCGCTCCCCGGGCGGCCCAGCCGGCCGGCCCAGGACGTTCGCCGTTGCCGTTCACGCCTTGCCCAGCAGGCCCTGCGGCCGCACGGTGAGCACCACGACGAGAAGCACGAAGACCATCACCGAGCCGGGCCCGGGAATGGCCCTGAAGGCCGGGGAGCTGACCGCCAGGCTCTGCGCCACTCCCACCACCACGCCGCCGACGAAGGCGCCGGGCAGGCTGTTCATCCCGCCGAGGACGGCGGCGGTGAATCCGGGGATCAGCGAGTTGAACGTCATGAACCCGGGTCCGAAGCTCCTGGCGTCGCCGGCGGCCAGCATCCCGGCGATCCCGGCCAGCAGTCCGGCCAGCCCCCAGATGAAGCTCGACAGCCGCCGCACGCTGACGCCCATCAGCTCGGTGGCCACCGGCTCCTGGCTCACCGCCAGGATGGCCAGGCCGAGGTTGGTGCGGGAGAAGAACAGCCCGAGCAGCACCGCCAGCACCAGCAGGGCGGCCAGGATCAGCATGCGCTGATCCGACACGGCCACGCCGAACAGCGAAACCCGGTCGAGGCGCCCGAGCGCCGGCTGGATGAAGCGCAGGCGGGCCTCGCCGAGCCACAGCTCCAGCGAGATGGCCAGCAGCGCCACGCCGGCCGTGGCCACCAGCAGCGTCACCCGGGGGGCGTCGAACAGCCGCCGCACCACGACCCGCTCGGTGGCCAGCGCCATGGCCACCGAGGCGACCAGCCCGAGGGCCATGGCCGGGATGAGCGGGACGCCGATCCGATCGTGGACGCGGTACAGCGTGTAGACGGCGACCGTGCCGAACTCGCCCTGGGCGAAGTTGAACACCCCGCTCGACTTGTGGACGAGGACGAGCCCGAGGGCCACGAGGCCATAGCCGGCGCCGGTGATGACGCCGATCACCACCGCCTGGGCCAGCCCGTGTCCGCTCATGCAGCCGGTGGCCGGGCGTCAGAAGCCGGTCGTGAATTCGGCGATCGTCTTGAACGTGCGGCTGTTGCAGTCGGCCTCGAGGAGGTGCGACGACTTCGCCCCGAAGCGGATGCTGCCGTTGTAGCTCACGACCGGGTAGACGTTGGTGGTGAAGTCACGGCCGCTCTGCAGCGCGGTGACGAAGGACTGCCGGCTCAGGTCCTTGCCCGCCGCCTGCAGCATTGCGCCGATGACCTTCGACAGGCCCCACTCGGCCAGCCCGATGTCATCACCCCGGCCGCCGTTGTACTTCTCGTAGGACTTCTGGTAGTCGGGGTCGAGCTTGTCGATGACGTCGAGCTGCGGGAACGGGGACAGGACCTTGGCCGCCCCGCTGGCCGGGCAGCCGGCCTCGGCCACGACGTTGAGCCCGTTGGTGATCCCCGGGCCGAGGTAGATCGGGCTATAGGCCTGCGCCTGGGCGTTGGTGGCCAGCTTGATGAA